>JBOFTL010000389.1:0-16774 GCA_051652045.1 Microcoleus sp.
ACCTGGGACGATCGCGTGGAAAAATTCCGCATTCGAGCAATTCACTACCGCCCGCTGGTAGAATGCCTGCAAGCCGAGTGCCAAAACTTCACCGACGAAGCCAAAGCATACGAACAACTCGAACTCGTACCCAGCGCTACAAAGGAACCTTACCCGCATCAAGAACAAGCCCTTGCAGCGTGGCAGCAAGCCGGCAGTCAAGGAGTAGTCGTTTTACCTACCGCTTCCGGCAAAACTTATCTGGCACAATTAGCGATGCAAGCTACTTGCCGCAGCACGTTAATTGTAGTACCAACTCTTGATTTAATGCACCAGTGGTACGCGAATTTAACCGCAGCTTTTCCCAAAATTGAAATCGGATTGTTGGGGGGAGGTTCGCGGGATAAAACGCCGATTTTAGTGGCAACCTACGACAGTGCAACTATTCATGCCGAAACTTTGGGCAATAAATACGGCTTGTTAGTTTTTGACGAATGCCATCACTTACCTACGGATTTTTATCGAGCAATTGCTGAATTCGCGATCGCCCCTTTTCGCTTAGGATTGACAGCAACGCCCGATCGCACTGACGGCCGCCACAGCGATTTGCATTTTCTGATCGGTCCTACAGTATTTAGTAGAAGGCCGGAAGATTTGGCAGGCAATGCTCTAGCCGACCATAAAATAGTACAAATTATGGTAAAATTATCGCCAGAAGATGGCGATCGCTATAATGAATTAATTAAAGTACGCAACGACTTTTTGAAGCAAAATAAAATTAAAATATCCAGCCTGGAAGGTTGGAAGCAATTTATTATGGCTAGCGCGCGATCGCCCCTAGGAAGACAAGCGATGCTCGCCCACCGCCAAGCCAAAGAAATCGCTCTTTGTACTGATGGTAAATTGCGGATTTTAGCTGAATTGCTCGAAAAACATTACCCGCAACGCACCTTAATTTTCACTGCCGACAACGCGACAGTTTACCGCATTTCCCAGGATTTTTTAATTCCCACAATTACCCACCAAACACCTGTTAAAGAAAGACATGAAATCCTCGATCGATTCCGCAGTGGCGAATACAAAACTCTCGTTGCTTCCCACGTGCTTAATGAAGGAGTAGACGTACCGGATGCTAGAATTGCGATCGTGCTTTCTGGCACGGGTAGCGAACGCGAATACATCCAAAGATTGGGTCGAGTTTTGCGCAAGGGCAGCGATACCAGTAAACTAGCAATCCTCTATGAAGTAGTTACCGAAAACACCAGCGAAGAAAGAACTTCCCAGCGGCGGCGTGGCGGAATTAAAGCTCAAAAACCCACACCAAAAACTATTGTAGAACCGACAGAACCCGAATATCAGCAACTAGAAATATTCAAGCCGACACTTATTTATGGAGTCGATCGAGAGACGAGCAAAAAAGCAGCAGAATCGCCCGCAAAATGGGGTGAGAACAATGATGATCCAAAGTAATATTGGAGATTGCTAGCTTTCCTCAAAGCAAACATTGATTAAATACACTATAATTACTCATCATCGCTTTCTGACTCTAGCATCAGATCTGCTAACAATCGCATCGTTACTGTGTAAACATCTCGTTTATCTCCTTCTTTGCGCCGTCCTATTCCCACTACAACAACTAGCACTCGATCTTGTACAATTTGATAAATAATTCGGTAACGCTGGCCTACAGCACGAATGCTCCGATAGCCAGTTAATTCTTCTGATAAAGCTTTCCCTTGCTTTTCTGGCTCGTGCTTAAGTTTCTCCAATCTTGCCAAGAGTAATTGTTGCTCCCGCCTATCTTTGATTTCAGCAAAGAGTTGCCGTGCTTGTGCAGTCAAAATAACTCGATATTCTACGGGTTCCATTTTAAAGTTATGTCAAAGGTTTAACTCTGCTTTTAACTCTTGTAAGTCTATTGTTTCTCCCCTTTTGGATTGCTCTATGCCCGATCGTAACTGTTCCATAAACTCGCTATCTGACAGAATTTCTATGGTTTCTAACAGAGATTCAAATTGTTTAAAACTAAGAGCAACAATCGCCGGTTTTCCATCCTTAGTAACGATCGCTGGCTCTGATACTAAGTCATCCGGCCAGTTTGGTAGTTGTTGTTGCGCTTCTGTAATTGTCAGGTATTTTGGCATATTTATAATTCAGGCTTGACTATCGTAAATTCTCATTACTTCTATTATAGTGCGATCGAACTTCAAAAAGCTCGTAGGCGACAGCCATCGACTTCTGTCAAGGAATTTTGAGAATAAGGAAGGGGCAAAGGGGATGCCTAACCCAGATTTCGCATTCATAATAAAAGCAGGACTTATTTAATACTAAGTCCTGCAAAGCTGCTCCAGAGCATTTCCTCAATTTTCTTAAACACTGAACTCAAAAATCCACCTGACAAACTGTTGAATTTCGTGTTGAATTTCGTGCCAATCCCCTCAGGCTGTTCTGGTAGGGGGTTTCGCCTCCCCTCGGAGACTGCAAAGCAGGGGAAACGGTAAAAACCCTGCACCACTTTTTTGATTTCAACAACTACTATCAACTCCTATTAAATTTTGTCGTCACGATCGCAGCATAGTTCTCCAGTCGCCTTCCTGACACCGTTCTCCTACAGTTGGCGATTTACAGGTCAAACAGCAAAACACCTGTTCTGGTTAACGTTTGTTTGCTATTAATGCTGCATATTTCTATTGTGTCCGATTTTGAGAAAATGTTAGCTGTTGTACAGAATTCTTTACACTTTACTGAGTTCTTTGGTGGCATTCGTATCTAGTTGCCGCAATCGCTGTTGAATGCGGTTGAATTCTTTTTCTTCTTCTGTGAGCAAAGTATTTTCGATCGGGGCTCGCATATCCCACTGCAATTCCGATAACAACAGCAAGCTACCGGCCATAATTATGCCTGTGGTTAGATACTGCCAAGGGAGAATAAATGTTAACAAAGGGATGCTGAATAAATGAGCCAGTCCGATCGCGATAAAAGTGCGCGATCGCAAACCCAATCCAGTACAAAAATAGCCGATCGCGCTTACAGCCAACCACAAATCGCACAGATGCTGCAGCAAAATTCCCCAACAGGTGAAAATGCTGTAATCGGTAAGCATCAAACCACCAAGCATCAAAATCGCCCAAGCGTAAAGAATCCAGCAGACGCGCTCGACTTTTACCCAAAACAAAGTCAAAACAGCCATTCCCGCAGTTGCAATTAGAGTAATTGTTGACCACAGAATTGCTTGAAAAGTCCAACTAATGGGAACGAACTGAGCCGTACAAAAAATCCCCGCCGTCACCAAACCCCAAAGCAGAAAAGTTTGGTCGATGCGGGTATAAAGTCCTGAGAATAGAGTCAAGTTTCCAATTTGCCAGCGCAGCCGCAAGAGGCCTTCTAGATCCTGTACGTCGAGATGTTCCTGTTTGCAGCGGATGAGAGGTTCGGAGGCGTTGAAAAAGGTCATTCGGTGTGAGGGCGAATATTAAGTTTTGCGTATTTTAACAGAACCCAAGGAATATTTCTCGGATTCGATCGCATTTTTTTTCGCCTCCTGGATCTGTCTTAGGACATATATCTGTTGACTCTGCTTGTTCGGCTCATTCCACAAGAGTTAGCTTTGGGCTGGTACTTGACAATATACGATGAGTTTGACGTACAATAAAAACAACGTAGATTCGACAAATATAATTAAGGATAAAAAATGAGAGCAAATCCAGGCGGAGAAATTGCCCCAGCAGAAGTCATGGGGCGGGATAAGTTAATTGCCGATTTGTGGGGAATTTTAGAGCAGCAAAGTGTTATCCTGAGTGCGGAGCGGCGGATGGGTAAAACATCGGTAATTAAGAAGATGCGATCGGAAGCTAACCCAGATAAATTATTGCCGATTTATCGCGACTTAGAAAACGTGCGATCGCCCTTGGAATTTGTCGAGACAATATTTAAGGATGTCGAAGAATATTTAAGTAAAGTCGGTAGCACCGCCAAGAAGGCCCGCGACTTTCTCACACAATTGAAAGGAGCAGAATTTAGCGGTTTCAAACTGCCAGAAATTGCTGCACCGCAGTGGAAAAACTTGCTGGCTCAAACCATCGCCGATTTGGTCGAAAATCAAGATAGAAAAGTTATCTTGTTGTGGGATGAATTACCGTATATGCTAGATAATATCGGCGATGCAGCGGCGATGGAATTGCTCGACACATTGCGATCGATCCGCCAGATGTACCCGAATGTTAGAATGGTTTATACAGGTTCGATCGGCTTGCATCACGTCATCGGTAATCTTAGAAAAGCGGGATATACCAACGATCCGACTAATGATATGTACGTCCAGGATGTACCGACGCTATCAGCAAAAGACGGAACTAAGTTAGCCAGAAAATTGCTTGAGGGTGAGAGAATTCAAACACCGGACATTCAAGGAACAGCAGTTTTTATTGCCGATGAATTAAGTAACATTCCTTTCTACATCCACCACGTAATTGCTAAACTCAGATTGCTAGGCGGTGTGGGGGATATTCCAGCGATTGAGGCAATAATTGCAGATTCTTTAGACGATCCGCTCAATCCGTGGAAATTGGAATACTATCGGGAGCGAGTTGATAGTTATTACGATGACAAACAGCGTCCTTACGCCTTGAATCTGCTCGATAATTTGGCGGTGGCTGAGGGGAGTTTGTCATTTAATGAAATGTTCGATCGTATCAAACAAGAATCGGAAACTCAAGATAAGGAGATGGCGAGGAAAGTGTTAAGGTTGTTGGAGCAGGATTACTATATTTATAAGAAAGATAGCAAATATCAATTTCGCTATCCGCTGATTCAAAAATACTGGAAGGCGTTAAGATGTTGATATTTAATTCGGCGGTTGAAACCGCAGCTATACGAAATTAATCCGGCGGTTGAAACCGCGGCTATACAAACGAAGTCCGCCTTCGCGGACTAATACTAAGTTCGGGTTTTCGATTCTCTTTAATCTTAGTCGGCGTAGGCCGACTTTGTTCGTGTAGTAGCGGTTTCAACCGCCGAATCATAAACAAAACATCGACAAAATAACAGCACAAATCCATCCATGAAAAACACAATCATCTCCCGATTTACTCCAAGCTTGATGGCACCCGAAACCCTCGAAGCCATCCTCGTACAGCGTCACGCACTGGCAAACTATTTAGTAGAAACAATCCGAGATAGTGCCACCACAGAAAACAGACATTATCAACTCCTAATCGGCCCGCGCGGCATCGGCAAAACCCACTTAGTATCTCTGATTTATCACCGGATTGCAAAGATGGAGGATTTGCAAGAAAAATTGATAATTGCATGGCTGCGAGAGGAAGAGTACGGCATCGCATCTTTTTTAGATTTGTTAATTGCCATCTTGCGCGCCATCGGCAAAGAATATCCTGACGAATATCGCACCAAATTATACGATGATGTCGAAAAGCTTTACGATTTGTCGCCGGAGAATGCTGAATCTCAAGCTGCAGAATTATTAAAAAATTATATTGACGATCGAGTTTTGCTGTTAATTGTCGAAAATTTAGATGACGTGTTTGGCGGGTTGGGCGACATCGGACAAAAGCAGTTTCGGGCTTACATTCAAAATAATAAATTTTTCACTATTTTAGCAACTTCCCAAAGTTTGTTTGATGGCATTGAAAGTCGCGACAAACCTTTTTACGGATTCTTTTACCCTCACAACCTCAATGAATTAGAACTCGATGATGCGGTAAATTTATTAAAGCAGATTGCTAGCTGGCAAGAGAAAAACGAATTAGCAGAATTTATTCAAAATCCCACGGGGCGAAATCGGATTAAAGTCGTGCATTTTCTGTCTGGTGGAAGTCCGCGAATTTATATGGTTTTCTCCGATTTTTTGGTAAATCGCGAATCTCTCAATACCTTAGTAGAAGCATTTATGGCGATGCTGGACGATTTAACGCCGTATTACCAGGATCGGATGAAATATATCTCAAGTCAGCAGCGGAAGATTGTGGATTTTTTGGCTGATTTGCGCCGTGCCGCCCCGGTGAAAGAAATTGCGAAGCGCTGTTTTATCTCTCACCAAACGGCATCGAGTCAACTGAAGGATTTGCGGCAAAAGGGATATGTAAAAAGTGAAGAAATCGGGCGGGAGTCTTGGTATGAATTGCGGGAACCGCTGATGCGTTTTTGTTTGGAAGTGAAGAAGCAGCGCAACGAACCGATTAGATTGTTTGTGGATTTTTTGCGGGTTTGGTATACGCGGGAAGAGTTGCAGCAGCGATTGGGATTGAGGATGGCAGATGTTGATTTTGCGGAGAAGGAAAGTCAAGTTAAGTATTGGGAAGATTTGAAACCGATTCCGCCTGATGCTTTGATGGAACGAGAATATTATAAGCGGGCGCTGGAGGCTATTGAGAGAAATGAGGAAGATCCGCGTTTCAAGGCTTATTTTGATGAAATTGAAGATTGTAGGGAACAGAAAGATGATGTTTCGGCTTTAGCATATGCGGAGAAATTGGTAACGAGTCGTGGGCAGGCAAGAGATTGGTCGGAAAAAGGACGTTGTTTAAATAGGCTTAAACGTCGCGATGAAGCTTTAGAATGTTTAGACAAAGCTATTGAAATTGATTGTAATTATGCTAGGGCTTGGGTTTATAAAGGTAATGTGTTTAACAGTCTAGAACGCTATGAAGAAGCTTTAGTATTTTACGATCGGGCGATCGCACTTGACGATAACGATCAGTTAGTTTGGCATTGGCGAGGCGATGTACTCAACAACCTCAAACGCTATGATGAAGCTTTAGTATCTTTCGATCGCGCGATCGAACTTGATAACAATTATCAGTCGGTTTGGGCTAAGCGAGGCGATGTACTCAACAACCTCAAACGCTATGATGAAGCTTTAGAATCTTTTAATAGGGCGATCGAATTTGATAACAATGATCAGTTGGCTTGGGATTGGCGAGGCTATTTACTCAAAAATCTCAAACGCTATGATGAAGCCTTAGTATCGTTAGATCGAGCGCTCGAACTTGACCCCAATGATCAATGGGCTTGGTCCTGGCGAGGCAATGTACTCAACAACCTCAAACGCTATGATGAAGCTTTAGTATCTTTAGATAGAGCGATCGAACTTGACGACAATGATCAGTTAGCTTGGAATTGGCGAGGCGATGTACTCAACGACCTCAAACGCTATGATGAAGCCTTAGCATCTTTCGATCGGGCGATCGAACTTGACTCCAAGGATCGGTGGGCTTGGGCAAATCGAGGCGATGTACTCTACAATCTCAAACGCTATGACGAAGCTTTAGCATCTTTCGATCGCACGATAGATCTTGATATAAATTATAAGTGGGCTTGGCGTATGCGAGGCGTTGTACTTAATAACCTCAAACGCTATGACGAAGCTTTAGGATCTTTTGATCGCGCGCTCGAACTTGATGACAATGATAAGTTATCTTGGAGTTGGCGAGGCTATTTCTTCAAAAATCTCAAACACTACGAAGAAGCCTTAGTATCATTAGATAAAGCGATCGAAATTGACCCCAATGATCAGTGGGCTTGGGCTAACCGAGGCAATGTACTTAATCACCTCGAACGCTATGATGAAGCTTTAGCATCTTACGATCAGGTGCAGGAGATTGACCCCCATGATAGCTGGAATTGGGCTAATCGAGGCGATGTACTCAACAACCTCAAACGCTATGAAGAAGCTTTAGTATCTTACGACAAAGTTATCGAACTTGACCCAAATTATCAGTGGGCTTGGTTTAGCCGAGGCTGGGTACTGGATAATCTCGGCCGCTATGAAGAAGCTTTAATATCTTGCGATAAAGCGATCGCACTTGGCGATCGATCTTCAAACGTCTTCTTCAATCGCGCCATCGCCATTCTCGGCTTAAATCGTTGGGATGAAGGTATCGCCGCCTTAAACGACGCATTCCAACGCCTTGAACCAGACGATGAAGCTGATGCAGATGATGCTAAATTAATTATCAGCAACCTACTCACCACAAACGATACAGCGATAACTCAAACTCGCATCACCAGCCTAATTGCAGTTTACGAAAAATACGAATATCTCTCAATCTTAGGACAGGGAATCGTGCGAAATATCCCCGCGCTAATGTCAGAAATGGTCAGCGACAAAGCCGCACGCACTTGGTTAGAATTGTGGCAAGAACTAACCAGCAACTACCAACAATTCCAAATTCCCATCCGCCTGCTGAATGCCGCTGTCCGCTATAAGGAAACCAAGGGCGACAGACGAGTTTTGCTAGAACTTCCCATTGAAGAACGCAAGTTATTAGAACCGTTAGTGTCAGGAAAAACAGAATGAGTAATACTAAATTTGAATTAGATATCTCCGCGATCGATCCTTCGCTTAACTCGATAGTCTTTGCGATTGCTTCGCTGACGCTCGCAATGACAATAAAGGGAATATTATACCAAATCCGAGTTTCTTAGCCCCGTCATTTTCTTAGTCCGCGCAGGCGGACTTTGTTCGTGTAGACGCGGTTTCAACCGCCGTCTTTGTTCGTGTAAACGCGGTTTCAACCGCCGTCTTTGTTCGTATAGACGCGGTTTCAACCGCCGAGTCTATTCCAGAAAAATCGACAAATTTAAAACCCCGATCGCGCGTTCGATCGAGGTTTTAAATTCCGTATTTTATCGCAGTACGATGTCCGATCGCAATCTCAAATCCAAATCTTCTTCGGGGCGAACTACAATTACATCAACACTCCGTCTTCCTAACAATACTCCAGCCAAAGCGCCGACGCCAGCACCGCCCAATACTTCTTCAGTTGCGATTGCTTTGTCGCCGGTAATTCCTGCTAGGGCTGCTGCTGCTGCTGCGCCTAATGCGGCACCTTGAACGACTGAACCGGTTCTCGCACCTCGTTGTACTCTTTCGGTTCTGGTAATTACTCCAGAATAAGCATCAATTCTATAACGTTGGCGGCGGCTGACAAATAGTTCTCGGGCCACAAATTGAGTGCCGATTCGATCGCCCCTTCTTACCGGTTGCAATTCACCGACAATTTGACTTCCTGCCGGAATTACTATTCTACCTTGAGAAGTGCGGATATCCCGCGATACTGTGAGAGTTAAAGGAGCCGTTTCTTCGCGGGTAACGATTACTTTGTCTTTTTCATAACTCACCGGAATCACTGTTCCAGAGGGAACTGTTTCTCGATCGAATTGCGTAACTCGGCCCCTGTCATATCTCTCATAATCCGAAACTCGTTGGGCTTCAGCAGGTGCCGCAACCATCAGCGGTGCGCCAGTTAATACTGTAATTCCAAGTGCGAGAGTTGCTGCTGTTGTCGATCGCAATTTTTGAGAAATAATCATATATTTTGTCTCCTGGTTTTGTGTTATTTTACTGGGGAATACTGCGGTGCTAAGCTTGTTTCTAGTTGCGCTTTCGTTTGATGTTTTAATTGTGGCAGCCTGGAATTGGGAAAGTAGGGAAGATAAGGCTGATAATCAAAAATTTTCAATTTTGCCACAAATCTCGATTTTCGGGCAGTCTGCAAACAACGGGAAGATAAGGAAGTTAGAGAGTTGAGAGTTGTAGTGCGAGCGTCCCCGCTCGCGATCGATTGAGAGTTGACTCTATTAGGACTTACGCACTCTCCGTGAAAAATCAGCCTTTGCGAAGGCGCGTGCCTGTCCGTAGGAATTATACTTCGCTTTCGCTAGTAATGACATAAAATCGTATTCCTTGCGTCCCGGACTGTCTTTAAAAAAATTATCTGCGTTTATCTGCGTTTATCTGCATCTATCTGCGGTTGCAATTTGAGAGTGAGGACTGTCAAAAGTCGATCTATTTTGGATTTACTCCAGCGCGTTTAACGCTAACAATCCAGCACCGAAAGCAGGTTCGTGTCTGGGCAAAATTACTTTAGCATTTGGCGCAACGAGGTCGATCGCCCTTGCAAACCGATCCCGGCAATTTGCTGCACCATTCCACACACCTCCAATCGTCACAATTTCAAATTCTGCCGTTCGATCGAATAGTGCTGAAATTGCTGTTTCCGTCGCTAATGTTAATTCAGCCACCGCACTATTAATTATATCACCTGCGACGCGATCGCCCTCTGCTGCGGCTCGATCGACTATCTGTGCTAAAGCTGCAATTTCTTTAACTCCCCAACCGTTTCTATACACTATTTCTACTAATTCTTCAAGATTCTTGAGACATAAATGTTCTTGAAATTTAGCAGCGAGGATCGTAAATTCTCCGCGCCCGTCGTGAAACTTCAAAGCAGCTTGCAAGCCGCGAATTGCAATATTGTAGCCGCTACCTTCATCGCCTAAAAGATATCCCCAACCGCCGACTCGTTTGGTTTTTCCCTGACTGTTTTGTCCGAAAACAATCGAACCGGTTCCTGCAATAACGGCGATACCGATAGGATAACCGATACCGCCAACCAGGGCGATCGTGCTGTCGCTGCAAATAATTGTTTTTTGATTTTGGGGCGATCGAGCTGCTGCTAGATTTTTGGTAAACTGCAAGTCTCGGACTAAACTCTGCACGATTTCTATATCTTTGGGGCGTCCGACACCAGCCAATCCCACACAAATTGCTGCTATTTTGATGTCGGTGTTCGCGTCAATTTTAGCTGATAAGATCGATCGGTCGATCGCCTGTTGCAGCGACTGTTTTGTGTTCTCAATTCCTAAAGTTTGATAATTTGACGGCCCTGCTTCGCCGCGTCCTAAAATAAGTTTATTTTTGTCCATTAAAACACAAACTGTTTTAGTTCCGCCACCGTCGATACCTAGTAAGTAACTCATATCATGTCCAGTCGATTTAGTGCGATCGAAAAGCTTTTATAGTGAGGACTTCATACCGAATCCGGGTTGGGAGTCCCCATTATTTTCTTAGTCCGCGTAGGCGGACTTTGTTCGTATAGAAGCGATTTCAATCGCCGAATGATAAAGGGCATAGATAACCCGGATTTGGTATCAGTCCTCAAAATAGAAAGGACTGAAGTCCTTACTACGAACCTTAATACGAACAATTAAAAACCCGGTTTCTCAGGAGAAACCGGGTTTTTTAACTTAATTTTGGCGGTTAGCATCATTCAACTCTATCACTGATCGTAGCTGCCGCCGACGCCGATTTGGGTGTTGTAAATTTTGGCATCCGTGATAATCATATCTTCCATCGAAGCGCCCGATACGTCTGCCGTGTTAATAATGGCGGCAGTCAGATTTGCCCGATCGAGATCGGCTTCGTTCAAACTGGCGTTAGTCAGAAATACTGAAGTTAGGTTGGCACCTGTCAAATTAGCACCTGTCAAGTCAGCGCCTTCGAGGTTGGCGTAAGATAGGTTTGCTCCTTTCAAATTTGCTTCTCTCAAATCTGCCCCAATTAAATGAGCTCCTGTTAAATCCGCTCCCGACAAGTCACATTTAAAACATTGCCCGGTTGATAGCAACTGTTCGACTTGCTCGCTGGCTCGATCGGAAGTGTTCGCTTGGGCGGGATTTGCCAACAGGAGGGGTGCAACTAAGAGAGTGGCGGCGATCGAAATGCGTTTCATCATGGTTTTACCTCGGTCTGTTGGACTGTCGCTCTGGACTTTTGAGCATTCTTGTTTATAACTACATTATAACACCGAGTGTTTTCGCAAAATTGCGATCGAATTCACAAGCTAACTGTGATAATCCAAGCTGCGGGCGATCGCCCCCCAAGCACCGAATCTACTTAGCAAAACTTAATACTCGATACTTTTTTATACACTGTTTTGAAGTGCAACCTTGAGGCGCAACGTGCGCTCGATCGGTCTTGCCAAAAATGAGAATAATGTTTCCTTAGATAGATGTAACAATTAACAAAAGCGCATTTGCCAGCTAGCGATCGCTTAGCCGAGAGCGTTTAATGTAGTTATAACAGAAGGAAGCAGGTTTTAGTTGTAGGAGAAATGCAATCATCGCAATGGTTTTAGGGATTAAGAACGCGATCGCCATCTTTGCGGTTGCGATACTCCGGTCGATCGCGCACATCAGAGCGCAAACATCAGAGCGCAAACATCAGAGCCTATTTAATTAGATTTGACGTACTGCTAACAAAAATCACAAAATATTATGAACTAGCATTATAACACAAATTTTTTAATAATTCTCCAGCGATCGAGCCAACATTGATGCGGGTTCAGAATTTTCACTTAGAATGAGAACAGGTTTATAACTGGAAATAGTGGGAGAACAGCGCGTTGTTGCATCTTTTGTTGCGTTGCAGGTAAAAACCCTGGCAATCGAAGCAGAAGCTCGATCGACTCCCAAAGCAAACATCGGGGTGCGGATTTAAACAAAAAAATTTTAACTAGCTTGAAGTTGCGGGCCGATCGAGCAATCCACCTAATGCTTGAAAAGCAGGTTTGTAGGAAGCCGCGCGCTTGGGGCGATCGCCAAAATCAATCAATTCTTTATGAAAAACCACGATTCCTCGCAATATCTGCCAACTTTAGATAGAGTAATTGACCGCTCCCCCTTGACAGTTGCGCCGGATACCCCCTTAGCCGAAGTTATTACCCTGATGCGACAACTGCGCGAAAGTTGCCCCGTCGATGATGCAGGCATTTCACAGACAAATACTTACCAGCAACTAACAGAGATCGCAACTCCGCTAACCTCTGCCGCGATTTCAGATGCTAGAGGTAGCTGCGTCTTTGTCGTCAGCAAATTCAGCGATAAATTAGACGCAAAAACGGCTAAAAACAGTCAATTGCAAGGTATATTTACGGAAAAAGATTTAGTTAGCGCGATCGCCTCGGGAAAAAACCTCAAAGGTCTGAAAATCGCAGATGTCATGAGGACTCCGGCAGCAACTCTGATCGAATCCGAAGCCAAAGACATTTTCAGTGCTCTGATCCTGCTGCGAAAACAAGGAATTCATCACCTGCCAGTATTGGATAAAGACGGCCAACTCTTAGGAGTAATTACCCCAGAAAGCATCCGCCAAGCCATGCTGCAACCGGCCAACATTTTAAAAATGCGCCGCGTCGCCGAAGTAATGACAACTCAAGTCGTTCAAGCATCTGCTACCGCCTCAGTTAAACATTTAGCCGAGTTGATGGCGCGGCATCAAGTTAGCTGCGCAGTCATTACAGTAGAACAAACATCCCCTTACAATTCTCCGTTGCTGATGCCGATAGGTATAGTCACAGAACGGGATCTCGTGGAATTTCAAGCCTTAGATATCAATTTGTCGCAAACTATTGCTCAAACAGTCATGAGTACCCCCGTCTTCAGTCTCAAGCCAGAAGACTCGCTGTGGGTAGCCCATCAAGAAATGCAGCAGCGTTTGGTGCGCAGGTTGGCAGTTACGGGGAAACGAGGAGAACTTCTGGGAATACTTACCCAAAGTAACTTGTTGCGCGTGCTCGATCCGATGGAAATGTCCGGCCTCATCGACGTACTGCACGCCGGAGTTGAAGAACGGACCAGCCAACTGCAAAAAGCGATCGCATCTTTGGGCTTAGCTAACGCCCAACTAGAAAGCGAAATTGTTACTCGCGCGCGGGCGGAGGCGCGATTGCAGCTTTTAGAATCTGCTGTAGTTAACGCCAACGATGCAATCGTCATTATGGATGCGGGATACAGCAACATTTCAGATCCCACTATCATCTACGTCAACGAAGCTTTTACCCAAATGACGGGATACCGACCAGAGGAAATCGTCGGACAAACCCCGAGTTGCTTGCGCGGACCCGCTAGTGATAGCACCCAAGTTGCCAAAATTCGCCGTGCTTTTTCTCGCCGAGAACCCCTGCGTTTGGAATTGATCAACTACCGGAAAGATGGTTCGACTTACTGGGTGGAACTCAACAGCGTACCGATTACCGACTACGAGGAGAATGTCACGCACTGGGTTTCCGTACAGCGGGATATCACCAATCGCAAGCTGATGGAACAGGCATTTTTTGAGGAAAAAGAACTCGCTCAAGTTACTCTACAGTCGATCGGGGACGCTGTAATCGCCACCGACGCGCGGGGCTGCATTGCTACTCTCAATCCAGTTGCCGAAAAACTCACGGGTTGGTCAACCGCTGAAGCTAAAGGTTTGCCCCTCGGCAAAGTAATGGAAGTAGTTAACGAAGTTACCAGATTACCTGTCGAAAATATTGCCGAAATAGCTTTGTGCGAAGGCCGGATTGCCGATCGAGCATACAACAGCTTGCTGATTGCCCGCAACAACCGCGAATTTGCGATCGACCACTGCGTCGCCCCCATCCACGCCAGCAGCGGCGAGATTGTCGGGGCGGTTGTGGTGTTCCGAGATGTCACCCAAGTGCGGACTCAAGCGCGACAACTGACTTGGCAGGCAACTCACGATGCCCTGACGCAATTAGTCAACCGCCGCGAATTTGAATACCAGCTAGAACACGCCCTGCACAGCGCCCAAGGTTACGGCCAGGAACACGTTATGCTGTACCTGGATCTCGATCGCTTCAAAATTGTCAACGATACCTGCGGCCACGTGGCGGGAGACGAATTGCTGCGCCAAGTCAGCCAGCTATTAAAAAGCAGCATCCGCAAATCTGATATTTTAGCCCGTCTGGGGGGCGATGAATTTGCCGTACTCCTGTACCTGTGCTCCCCCGATAGCGGATTGGAGGTTGCAGAAACCCTGCTGCAAGCGGTTGGTGGCTTTCGCTTTCGGTGGGAAGACAAAACTTTTGCAATCGGCGTCAGTATCGGTTTGGTGGCAGTCAATCCCCAGACTTCCTCCGTTACCTCGATTTTGAGTGCGGCTGACGTTGCTTGCTACGCTGCTAAAAATAAAGGTCGCAACCGGGTGCAATTTTATCAAGCGGGCGATCGAGAACTTCTCAAACAGCATGGGGAAACTCAGTGGGTAGTGCAAATCAATCAAGCTTTAGAAGAGAATCGCTTCTGTTTGTATTCTCAGCCGATCGTCAATTTGCAAAACCTTCAAACATCAGAAATACACTGCGAAATTCTGCTCCGCCTCCAGCTAGAATCCGGTCAATTGGTGTCGCCGATGGCGTTTATTCCGGCTGCGGAACGCTACAATTTAATGCAGGCGATCGATCGCTGGGTAATTCGCAATTTATTTAGCAATTTGTCAAAAGTTTTCCCAGCAAATTTATCGGCGCTGAATCGAGAAGGAGACAGGGATAAAATTGCTACTTTGAGTGCGATCGCTGGTGTGCCTGTCCCTCAGTCTCTAGCTGCCAATTATCCAAAATTGTATGCGATCAACCTTTCAGGAGCGAGCATCAATGAAGACAGATTTATTGATTTTATTTTCGAGCAATTTGCTACCTATCAAATACCGCCGCAGATAATTTGTTTTGAAATTACCGAAACCGTAGCGATTGCCAATCTCAGCAAGGCAGCCAGTTTAATTTGGAAATTCAAAGAATTAGGCTGTCAGTTTGCCTTGGATGATTTCGGCAGCGGGATGTCTTCGTTTGCTTACTTAAAAAATTTGCCTGTTGATTATATTAAAATTGACGGTAATTTTATTAAAAACCTTGCGGAAAATCCGGTTGATGTGGTGATGGTGGAGGCGATCGCGAAAATCGGTCGGGTGATGGGGATTAAAACTATTGCAGAGTACGTGGAAAGTTCTACAGTGATGGAAAAACTCAGGGAACTGGGGGTGGATTACGCGCAAGGTTATTATTTCGGTCAACCTCAACCTTTGAAATTACCTACTAACTTTGTACTGGAAGATTTTCCGATTAACTCTTTAGGTTTGGAAAGCAAGCTAGCTTCTTAAATAGTTGAGAGTTGGTAGGGGCGGTGCCAAGAGTGCCCGCCCGATTGTTGGTAGGGGCGGTGCCAAGAGTGCCCGCCCTGAGAGTTGAGAACGGCTTGGGGCAAGTATATTTTGAGTTTTGAGTTAATTCAATCAAACTGCTGAAGATTTTTGCTGACAATTAATAGTTATTAGGGTGCGCAGTGCGCACCTTACCACTAAATTTTGAGGACTAAAGTCCTTAGTACAAACTAATTTTATCATTGCAGTTCGATCGGACGCGATTTCAGCCATTGATAACTTCGGGTGGGGAAATATTTTGCAAAAATTGCTTGACAGCAGAGGGCGATCGTAAAATAATCACTTTTTTCTCCGTCGCAACTTGACTGAGTTTTTCTAAAATAGCAGAACGGCGACGTTGCCGATAAGTCCATACCCATTTGAGAAATTCCCAGTTAAGTCTTTCCGGACAATCAGAACCCATATCTGGTCGAGTTTTTCCCCTATATTGCCAGCTTCGTTTGATAACTCGCCACAAACACAGAAAACCGGGAAAATCCAAGAAAATAATCGTATCGGCAGCCAACAACCTAATATCCAATGTACCGCTATAATTTCCATCCATTATCCAAGATTCTCGCTTGATTAACTCTTGCACGATTTGCCACCATTCCGGCTGCGGAGTTTCTACCCAGTCGGGATGCCAATACAAACTATGTGACGCTCCTACACCAACCGCAAGCGGTATGTTGTAGGCATCTGAGTCCGGTCAAGGATATCAAGATCTTCCTTCAAGGTACTCCTTCTTTCCCTCTACGGCGTTTTATAGTGAGGAACACGTCCCGCCCCACTTGTCACATGAAAGCTTTTTTGTCTAGACCTAGATTGTTATTCTGCGATTCCAGATATAAGAATTTTACCAGAATTATTACACTTTTGCTCGTCTCGTCATCCACCCAATCGCTCCCAAGATCTACGATTGTCGGATGGCGATCGGGTGGAATCCTCACCTCGCGCGGCTTTCATCCCACCCCAAATCAAAGATTATGGGCTGGGGATTCCCGCCTGTCTAGCTAA
>JBOFTL010000390.1:0-9394 GCA_051652045.1 Microcoleus sp.
ACAAACATTTTAACATCAAATTACTCTAAATATCTGCTGGCAATGTCACAACAAAAATGGTTTGTCCGGGCATCGATCGAAAATTAATTGTTCCTCCATGTTTTTCAATAATTTTTTTGACGATATCCAGCCCTAAACCACTGCCTTCTCCTGGAGGTTTGGTTGTAAAAAATGGCTGAAATATCTTCTCTTGAATCTCTTCCGGTATGCCACTACCGCTATCGATAATCATTACTTCGATGTTACCATTCGATCGAGCGGCATTAACTCTGAGAATCCCCCGATAATTCATCGCTTGCAAAGCATTGTGAATTAAGTTTGTCCAGACTTGATTTAGTTCGTCGAAATAGCATTCGATCGGAGGCAAATCTTCATAGTTTTTAATTAACTCTACCCCATGTTTCATTTGATTCTGATACAGTGTAAGAACTGCTTCTAATCCTTCAATAATATTGACCGAAATTTTTTCCTCTTTGAGATTCTGTCGGGCGTAGGTTTTGAGTGCAAATACAACTTTGGCAGCTCTTTCCGATGCAGTATTGATATCTCTAGTGCTTTCTTGCAATCGCACAAAAGATCGGACTGTTTTGAGAAATATTTCATTGCTGGGATCTTGCAATAAATCGAACAGAGGCTCTATATTTTCATATATTTTGAGGTCGAGAAGCAGATTGGCAATGCTATCGGTATTACTAAGATTTTGGGTTGCGAGTTGCGCGACGATCGCTTTTCTCAATTGCCGTCTTTCTCTTCCCGAAATCAATGCAGGATTTGCCAGCGATCGAGCTAATAATTCCTTAAATTGTGATTCTTTTTCCGGTGTCAACTGTCGGAACCATGTTGGTAATTCACTTAAGTTTTCCGAGAAGTAATCGCCAATATATTTAACAGAGGATTGAATCGCACCCAAAGGCGTATTTATTTCGTGGGCAACTCCCGCAATCAGTTGACCTAATGCTGCCATTTTTTCAGAATGAATCAATTCCTGCTGAGCTGATTCTAGCTGTTTTAAAGTATTGGCAAGTTCTTCGTTTTTTTGCTGTAGCTGTTGCGTTCTTTCTGAAACTTGAGCTTCTAAATTACGATTGTAATCCTCCCTGAGTCTTTCGGCTTGTTTTCTTTCTGTAATATCGGAAAAAGTGGCGATCGCATAACAAATTTTTCCAGTTTCATCGCGAATCGGTGTCGAAGAAATTTCTAAAGGAACGATCCGTTTTTGTTGGTGAATTTCTAGAGAGTCAGTTCGCACTATTTCTCCTGACAAAGAACGCGCGATCGGCAAGTCTGGTGAAAGACAGAAACCTTTGCTATCGCTTTGATACAGATGATAAATATGTGATAAATTTTCGATATTCGAGCTGGTTCCTTCTACAATTTCAAATAATTCCTTAGATTTTTGATTGGCGTAGGTTAGTTGCCCCAAATCGTTATGAACAGATACACCAATTGGCATCGCCTCTAAAAACTGTCTCAATCGGCGTTCATTTTCTATTAATCGTTCATTCTGTTCGGCTAGCTTTCGTTGCTGCGTGTAACTTTTGAGCGCTTCTTTGACTGTTAATTTTAAATCTACTTTGTGCCAAGGCTTGGAAATATATCGATAGAGTTTTGCAGAGTTAATCGCATTCACTATTCCTTCAACTGTTGCCTCGCCTGTCAGCATGATTTTTAGAGCTTGTGGTAGTTTTTCATGAACGTACCGCAGGACTTCATCTCCTTTGATATCTGGCATGATATAGTCAGAAATCACCAGCGCAATTTCACTACCATCCTCGATTAACTCATCCACCAAATTTAATGCTTCTACACCTCCCAGTGCTGTTTCGATGTCGCATTCATTCTCTAAAGATTCTGACAGTTCTCGAATGAGGCTATCCAGAACAATTTGCTCGTCATCAATACAAATTACAATAGGTTTACTCATTTTTTTTTAGTGTTCGATCGGTAGGATAACTGTGAATGTGGTTTGACCGGGACGGGATTGAAAAGTAATCTGTCCCCGATGTTTTTCGACAATTTTGCGAACGATATCCAGTCCCAATCCACTGCCTTCTCCTGGCGGTTTAGTGGTAAAGAAAGGTTGGAATATTTTTGAGTGGATTTCTAGGGGAATTCCTGTGCCGCTGTCGGTAATGCTAACTTGAATATTTTCCTCATTTTTAATTGCGTCAATGGTTAAAGATCCTTTGCCATCCATCGCTTGCAGGGCGTTATGAATTAAATTCGTCCACACTTGGTTGAGTTCGTCAAAATAACACTGCACGGATGGAATCTGTTCGTAGTTTTTAGTTAATTCTACACCTTGTTTGATCTGACTGTGATAGAGAGTCAAAACTGCATCGATACCGTCGAGGATGTTGGCTTCGATAGTTTCACTGCTAGAGTTGTGCCTCGCGTAGGTTTTGAGGGCAAATACGACTTTGGCCGCCCGATCGCTAGCGATGTTAATATCTCGGGTACTGGCCTGCAAGTGGACAAAGGCCCGTACAGTTTTGAGGAATTCGTCGCTGTCGCTTTGTCGTAGAAGTGAGAAGAAAGGTTCGAGACGATCGTGAATTCCTAAATCTAGGAGAATATTGGCTAATCCTTCAGAATCCTCGATATTTTGGCCTGCGAGTTGGCCGGCAATCGCTTTTCTGATTTGTCGGCGTTCGCGACCGGAGATTGTTGTAGTGTTAGCAATGGATCGTTGCAACAATTCCAAAAATTGTATTTCTCGTTCTGGGGTTAATTCGCGGAATAAACTGGGAAATTGGCTGAGGTTTTCGTTGAGAAATTCGCTAATATAAGTAACGGAAGAGCGAATTGCTCCTAGCGGCGTGTTAATTTCGTGGGCAACTCCCGCTACTAATTGACCTAATGCTGCCATTTTTTCCGACTGCACTAATTCATCTTGAGTGAGTTGGAGTTGGGTTAAGGTTTGTGATAGTTCTGCCGTGCGTTCTGCAACTTGTTCCTCTAATCTTCGATTGTATTCTTCGCGAAATTTCTCGGCTTGTTTGCGTTCGGTGATATCTTGAAAAGAGGCGATCGCATAAGTTAGGTTGCCATCTCCATCATAAATCGGCGTTCCTGCACTTTCAATAGGAATAATTTTGTCGGGATGATGAATTTCCATGTCCTCAGCACGGACGCTTTTTCCTTGCAACGCATTTAACAACGGATCTGATTCTTGAGGATAAATGCGATCGCTCCCAGCTTGGTAAATTTGATATTGAATCCGAATCTGTTCGGCGGCGGATGCTACCACACCTTGACCGAGAAGATGCTGTCCGGTTTGATTTGTGTAGTAAGGATTTCCCTGACTGTCGGTAACAAAAACACCCACGGGCATGGCATCGAGGAATTGCGACAAACGGCGTTCGCTTTCGGATAATTCGGCGTTTAAGATTTGCGTCTGGGCATTTTGGGCTTCGAGATTAGCAAAAGAAGCTCGCAGTTGTTTTGCCATATTATTAAACGATCGGGCGAGTTCTCCAAGTTCATCGGTACGATCGAGTTCTACGGTTTTTTCCCATTCCCCACCAGACAAAGATTTAGCCGCCGTACTGAGATCGAGAACGGGTTTGGCTAACCAGCGAGATAATAAGACTGAAGCCAAAACACCTAGGAGTAAAACAATCGCAGAAACGCCTACTGCTAACTTGACTTGCTGACCCAAAGCTGCATCGATCGGTTGAGCAGACAGATAGACGATTGTAGCACCAATAACTTGTTCTCGATCGTCAATTAGAGGCGATACAACTTTGAGGAAACCTTGTGAAATGTAACTTTTGGCACTTTTTTGCTCGATCGCAGATTTCAGGCGATCGATCGCGGTATTGTCTAGTTGCGTGTCGATCTTGACATTCTTCCCGATGCCAGAAGCTAAAGTTTTGAAATTGCGATCGACTACCACAATAGCGCTCACATCTCCATCTGATACAATTCGATCGATCAATCCGTCTAATCCTAATTTTTGGCGCAGGGTATCGAGAATTGTTGCCGCATAACCGACCTCTACGATCCGAGGTTTATCCACGCCACCCACAGCAGCGTATTTAAAGGTTTTATCGTCGATTTCTCGTTTTTTAGCTTCCTGAATGACTTGTTGTTTTTCTCCAGTCAATAGGGGCCAGAAAACGTGCGCTTGAGGCTGTTTGACGGGATCGGGGCTGAAGGTGAAATTCGCACCGGGAACGCTGTTGAGGAATGCAAATCCGGTGGAGTCGGTAATCACAAATTCATCGAGAACAGTGCGATCGGTAATATCATTAAGCATTGACATAATTTCTGGCGGCTTCAAACCGGCTTTTTCGGCCGTACCGACTAAATGTGCGGCGGTGGTGGCAACCACAATCATCTGTTCCCCAATCACTTGTTCCACATCATCTGGAATCTGCTTGACGTACAAAGCGCTCCGAGAAACGAGTTTAGCGACTTGCAGTCCATTTGCTTCTGTTCTATCGATTAAGGATTGACGGGCAATCCAAGTTAATACACTGACTGTTGGTACTAACGCCACAAATAACAGTGAGGTAATCGTGATAGTAATTTGTTTTTGGAGGTTCATATAGCAAAACGATTCAACGACGCTGTGCCTATCCTAGCAATGACATAACTGAGAAATTACGGATGCAAAGATTCGTTTCGATCGGACGAACCGTAAAATTACTGGTCTAATGTTTGATATTTAACGATCGCCCGTGCACTCTTTCCGGATCGCAATCTTTAACTAATGCGGCGAAATTCCCCAATCGACTATCTCGAATTAGTTTTAACCTCTCGCAGTGATATACCTTACTCGATCGAAGGAGAGAATTAGATCGATAAGTAGGTAAGTGCGAATAAACTGAGATCTTGCACCGAGGTCAGAAACCGGGTTTGTAGCTCATAATCTGTATCAGGGAGCATATTTTTCGTACTCAACCCAGTTTCTTACACGATAAGATTCAGAGGCGTGCGAGATCTCAGGTAGATCGCGACGCACCAGAGGGCAAATCAAATGCAGGACATCAAAGCCGGAGGCCTGCGACTGCAATATCGATCGGGACGATCGCGCTTTTTCCGGATCGGAGCCCGTTGCATGATAAAAAATTGAAGGGTGCGATCGCTCTGTGTTCTCGCTGACTTTTTCCCAGGCTGTGGTTGATAACACAACTTCCCAAAAATTAATGTAACTTCCGGCCAGCCTCAAACCCTGATGCCACCAGCCTCTAAAATCTAAAATCTAAAATCTAAAATCGCCTAATTCTCGGATCGATGCAACAAATCAAGAAGTCCCATCAAATGTCAGATCGCCCCTGGCCGGCTCAAAAAATTCGTTTTTTTAGCTTCTTACAAAAAGCGTTAATTGGAACTCTAGCAAGTACATTACTCCATCTCTTCATTCTGTTTCCCGCGCCAAGTTTCGCGCAAGTAGTCCTGGGAGTAGTTCGCAGTTCTGAAAATTCCCCAGACTGGGTAAAGATTACCACGCGGATCTGGGAAAGCGGCATAGCTTACCAGCCGATCGACCTCGAACAAATTAAAAGTACGGCAGATTTAGCAGGCGTTAACGTACTGTTTTTGCCCAATATTGAAACATTGACTCCAGCCCAAATTAAAATTTTAGAAACTTGGGCAAAACAAGGAGGTCGTTTAATTGCTTCCGGTCCCGTCGGCCGCAATTCCCCCGCTTTAGTCCGCCAATCTTTGCGATCGCTACTCGGTGCCTATTGGGCGTTTCCACTGACGCAACGGGCGATGCCCATGCCCCGCAGTCGCTGCCGGGATATTGCCTGCAATTCTGCTAATAACTGGATGCCTCCAGAACAAAAAAATGCTTCCGTTCAAGGCGGGGTATTGATTCCAGCCGATGCCAACAGTCAAACAGTCGCTACTTGGAAAGACAGTTCCGGTTCCTCGGCCGCCATCGCGACGGATCGCGCTACCTATTTCGGCTGGCGTTGGGGCGTTGATGGTGCGGGATCTGTCGATCAAGCTTGGCTGCGGGCCGCGATCGCCCGTTGGGGCGGCACTGTCGGTTCCCCCATTCCGCCGCAAACAGCGACCGCTTTGCCCAGGCCCAATCCCCCCTCCACACCCACCAGAAACGCGCCGATTTCTCCCAGAAATACTCCGCAAACGAGGCTTTCTCCCTCCCCTGCGGGTACGGGGGCATCGCCCCTACTGCCGGATGCGGTGCCGGAAACTTTCACTGACCCTTCGGATCGATCGGCACCGGCGGGTTTGGAGGTGCAGGCAAATTCCAACAAGCCGATCGTCAGCATTGAAGCGTATTTAATGCGCCAAGAACTGACTGACCTCCTCGGCAGGTTTGAAAGCGCCCTGACAGCAGCTAATTCAGCGAATACTCCAGTCAATCTCAACGCAGCGAACAGAGCTCAACTGGTGGCCGGCAGCAACAGCGCCGGTGCCCCGGTGACTGCCCGCCCGGTATCGCAAGTGGCTAGATCTCGGGCGATCGCCCAAGCGCGACAGGTATTGCAAAATTTCGATCGGTTGTTAGCCCAGCAAAATTACGCGGGGGCGCGGCAGCAGTGGCTGGAAGCGCGACAGTTGCTGTGGCAAAATTACCCCCAGGAAGGACAGCGGGTGGGAGCGGAAATTCGGGCGGTGTGGCTCGATCGCGGGACAATTGTTGCAGCCCGATCGGAACAAGGTTTGGCGGCAGTGTTCGATCGGCTGGCTGCTGCTGGAATCAATACTGTGTTCTTTGAAACTTTAAATGCCGGATATACAATCTATCCGAGTCAAGTTGCACCGCAGCAAAATCCGCTTACTGCCGGTTGGGACCCGCTGCAATCGGCAGTAAAATTGGCACGCGAACGAGGCATGGAACTGCACGCTTGGATTTGGACTTTTGCCACCGGAAATAAACGCCACAATGCTTTAGTTGGCAAGGCTCCAAATTATCCCGGCCCGGTACTTTCTGCCTATCCAAATTGGGCAAATATTGACAATCAAGGACGCAGGCAAAATCCTAATGACGGTAAATTTTATCTCGATCCAGCTAATCCAGAAGCGCGCAATTATTTACTGCGGATTGTGAATGAAATTGCCAGTCGCTATCAAGTAGATGGAGTACAACTAGATTATATCCGCTATCCTTTTCAAAACGACAGTGCAGGTTTTACCTACGGTTACGGTGTGGCTGCCAGACAGGAATTCAAGCAATTAACTGGTAGAGATCCGGTGAATATTTCCCCCAGAGACGGTCATTTGTGGCGGCAGTGGGTGGAGTTTAAAACTAATAAAATTAATACTTTTGTAGCCGAGGTTTCACAACTTTTGCGACAGAATTATCCCCGGACAATTCTGTCGGTAGCCGTGTTTCCGCACCCAGAAAGTCAGCGGATTTATAAAATTCAGCAAAATTGGGAAGTTTGGGCGCGTCAGGGAATTGTCGATTTAATCGTGCCGATGACTTATGCTTTGGATACGAACCGCCTGCAGCGGATTACTCAGCCGCTGGCGACAGAAAGATCTCTGGGATCGGCTTTGATTTCGCCGTCGGTGAAGCTGTTGAGTTTGCCGGAAATTGTGGCGATCGACCAAATTCAAGCTTTGCGGGATTTACCAACAGGAGGCTACTCTATTTTTGCGGTGGAAAGTATCAGCAGCGGGATGCAGGGATTTTTTAATCGCACTCAAGGGCGGCCGGTGCGATCTACTTCTGCTGCGGAACCGATTCCTTACCGGCAGCCTTTTGCGGCGGCGGCTTCGAGGTATATTGCGATGAAACAGGAATGGAGTTTTTTGTTGGCTAACAATCAATTGCGAATGTCGGAATCGGAATTGAGAGTTTTGCAAAGTCGATCGGAGGAATTGGCAAAAGCTTTCAGCCAATTGGCGGCGAGTCCCAATGCTGGAAATTTAGCAACTGCAAAAAGATTGCTGGCCGATTTTCAAACTTTATTGCAATCTTCGATGAGGCTGCATTCTAGTGACAATAGCTATCAAGTACAAACTTGGCAAAATCGTTTGGAGAGTTTGGAGATGCTGTTGCGTTACGGCGAAAGAGTCGAGTTGAATCGCAGGTAAGAGGGAAGAGTGAATAGGGAAGAGTGAATAGGGAATAGGCAACAACAGTTACAGCACTGCCCACCGCTCGATCGGTACACCTATAGCCCCGGAGGCACAGAAACCGGGTTTCTTTGAGAAATCTCAGACGGGAGGCGAAAAATTTACAAAGAAACCCGATTTCTCACCACTCGTGCATCCTAGACGAACCTAATCGAACAATCCTCGTAAGGAGAAGGGATCTGTCCTTCTTCTCACTTAAAATACATATGAATCTCACTAACCCCACAAAAGTGCTATAGGTGTGTTGTCGGGGTTCTCAAATTGGGGCGATCGTGAATTGCGAGTTGGGTAAGTCCACCTAATTGAACTCCCGATCTAAGCTCCAGTCCGGTAACGAGCAAGCGAGTGTCGATCTAAAGCTATTTTACATAAATATTATACCAAGTAGCTCGACCTTGCCCATGATCCTTATCAGCAGTTGCCCAAAATCTGCAAGCAGAAATACGTTATATTAATTATTGATTGAGATACATCCTCATTTTAAAGAAATCGAGCTTTTTACCGGGATTGAAAGCTGGGATACAGTATTTTTTTACAAAAAACCCGGTTTCAAGTGATTTCACGATCGCCAGTGACCGATCGCCAACTACCAATTATCAATTACTGATTACCAATTCCCTAGTTTCACTTGCCCATTAGTCATTATTTTTAGAATGAAGATTTTTCATCCACAGCTCAATCGCTTTGCTACCAAAGTCTTAGGCAAAGCTCCTTTACAAACTGTGCTGGTTGTTCCTTTTTTATTACAAATTGTTGGTACGGTAGGGATAGTAGGTTGGCTGTCACTGCAAAACGGTCAGCGGGCGGTTAATGATGTTGCAGCTCTATTGCGGGAAGAAATAACCGAGCGCATCAAAGACAAAATTCAAACTTATATGTCAATACCTCACATTGTCAATCACCTCAACGTTCAAGCAGTAAAATTGGGGCAGTTAAAATTAGAAAACAAGCAAAAAATGGAGCAGCATTTTCTGCAACAAATTCAATATTTTGACTCGATAAGTATCATCTATTATGCCAGCACGGAAACCGGAGAACATTCGGGAGCTATCCGCACTAAAGATGGGATTTTGATATCTGCTGCTGATGCTTCTACAAATAATAAATTAGCTCGATTTTCAGTGGATTCTCAAGGCAATCGCGTTAAAATGGTACAAATATCCGATCGGGCTTACGATCCGCGAACTAGACCTTGGTACGTAGCAGCAAAAACTGCAAAAAAACCTGTGTGGAGTCAAATTTATACTGATTTTTTAACTAGAGATTTGGCAATTACTGCTGCGATGCCGATCTACGATGAAAGAGGAAATTTGTTAGGCGTCACCGC
>JBOFTL010000391.1:0-4378 GCA_051652045.1 Microcoleus sp.
CACTGTCGTGGACGAATTGCAATACCGGCAATAACTCACCCAGTAAGTACCAAATGTGAATTTCTTTGCAAGTGCCTTTGTCGGAGATTTGCTCGGCTAAGTTGCGACCTTCGATGTATTCTTGTACCAAATACTGGCAGCCGTCGAGTTCAAAAGAAGCCAGCAGTTTCGGTATTTGGGGGTGTTTTCCCAACTCATCCAGGAGATTTGGCGGGCAGCGAAATGTCCGGTTTAGCTGCTTTCGATTGTTTGCTACAACTTCCGGCCCGCAGAATTGTTGGATGACGCAGCGGGGTTGGGATGGTTGGTCTTCATCGATTGCTAAAAACGTGCGGCAAGCGATACTTTGCCCGAGGGTGTGAAACACTCGGTAGCGGTTTTTTAGCAGTAAATTCGAGTCGCAACTGTGGCAGACTGTCGCGCGATCGAGATTTTGGGGATTTTGGCAGTGAGGATTGATACAGTAAGTCATTTGTCTTTCCGCTGGATGCCCCCGTCATGCTTGTGGCTGATTGGGGGAGGAAAGCGGGGCGGGGGGTGCCGCTTCCTGTGGACAAATTAAATATTGCTCTATGATAATTGTTTACAAGATTTTGGACACGATCGCGCTGGACGATCGCTTGTAAATAATTGCTGATTTTTCGATATTCGAGGTTAAATCGCTCGCTGTACGCCCGATCGAGAGCTAGCTTTTGTTTCCTGAATTTAATAAAATCACGATCGGAACTAGAATCATGTTAGCGATCGACTATAAATTCACAGCGAAACAAAGCCAGCACCGAGCGATGCCTGAAGCGATCGGTACAGTAAAATTCGTGTGACATCAATGCTGGCGCTATAGGATAAATGCCGATCGAGATGCCAAAATTAATAGGTTTGCTTTGAACAAATACTCCACAGGACTCTAACAAGATTTTACAGGTAAAAACAGTTAAAATATTCCAGAGCGCCTCCGCCCTCATAGGACTGCGAACTCAGGTTAATTAATAAGTGGTAATCAAGAGCTATTGACACTCTCAGGTCTAAAAACACTAAGATTCTGCAGACAGAGCTGATTTTGGAGTTGCCCAAAGTCTAACTCTCGCTACGGTCGTCAAGCACCGTCTATTCAGTCGGTCAAGGTTTACACCTAACTTACTGGCTACTTTTCTCAGGATATTGCCTGCACCATTTAGGTCTGCATTAATCATGGTTCCATTGGCTGATTGATACAATCCACGCTTAATTCGTCTTCCCGATGCTTTCCACCCTTCCGGCTTTTCGCCGTATTTGAGTAGGGAGTCTCCATCTAAAAAACTAGCTTTGGATGTATACGCTTCTTCGGTTTCCGTAAACTTAATACCCTGTAAATCACACAGTTGACTTAATCGGTCTTTCAGTTTTCCTAAAGGCATTTGAACAAACTTTTGATTATTCTTTTTGCCAATGTTGATATTGGACTTGAAGCCTTGATTCCAGCCACAAACGATATTGCCTATGTTGTATTTCAAGCAATGGCTGACAATCAATTTTGCGGCCTTGTTGATACCGTCGCGCATTTGGTGATTGCGTTTGCGGGTTACGCGGTCTAGCCAATTATCCCAATAGCCTTTAGGCTTTCCCTCTTGCCTAGTTGCAACTTTTTTATTCCATAGCTGATTCATTGCTTTCATCGCACGAGCATCAATCAAGAAAGAATTTCCCAATGTGTCAACGCAGGCTGCTAAATTATCAGCAGTTCCCAAGTCGATTGACAGCGCTTGGGTGCGATCTAAATCGTGCTGTCGCAATTCTACTTCGTAAGATATTTCAAGGTAAAAAGCACCATTTTTAGGCAGAATTGTAAACTCTTTAACCTTTGCACAGTTAATATTTGACGGCATAGGTAGAAAGAATTCAGAAATCCCAAACCATCGCCTCACTGTTAAACCCAAGGAAAATCTTAACTGATTTCCAACCAGCTTGGGTCGTTGACCTCCCGAATTTGGATAAGCTACTTTGAACAGCTTAGAGCCTGTTAGGTATCCCGGTGGCTTGGGCTTAAAATGCAATTGACCTTTGACATACAAATCTTTTAATTCTTTAAAAGATTTGAATGCCTCTGCAACCGACATCAATGTTTGCTGCATTGGCGTTGATGGCAACGACTTAGCAACCATTGACTTTGCAACTGACGGTTCAAAGGATAGGTCAAACTTTCCAGTCAACAACTTTCCTGTTTTGAAAAAAGTTTGGCGAGCTAGGTAAACGCCACTGTTGTACAGCTTGCCAGATTGTTGACAGAGATATTCCAATAATGCTTTAAGCTCCCGATTTGGAGACAGCAATACTTGCTGAACTCCCATTGCTTTTTTAGCCTTAGTCACCTCTATTTCCGAGTGTATTGGTTGATTTGTCTAGTTTAGGTGAGTATAGTGGATATGTCAAAAAGAACACGGGGACTAAAGTCCCCCGCGTCGCTTCCCTCTCAGGACTAAAGTCGCGCTCGTTTCCCGCATCCCGTATTAATTTTTATGACCGATCGTCTCGAAACCCTCGACCAAAACAAATATCAAATACCAGCAAATAAAGACTTAGCAGGAGCAAATCTCGCAGGTGCTGACTTGTCAGGTGCCAATTTGACAGGAGCCAATCTCGCCGGGGCTGCTTTGCAGGGCGCGATCCTGCGGGCAAACTTGCGCGGTGCTGACTTGACGGGGGCCGATTTGACAGGCGCCGATCTGCGCAATGCCGACTTGCGCGCTGCTTGCTTCACTAATGCGATCGTCCGTGAGGTAAGTTTTGGTGGGGCCTTTTTAGCCGGCAGCGTAATGGGCAATTTAGATTTAAGCGGCGCTGATTTTCGCGGCGCTGATTTGCGGGGCGCTAATTTGTCTGGGGCTATTTTGCAGCAAGCAGATTTGAGCAATGCTAACCTATCCGGTGCCGATCTGTCGGGGGCCGATTTGGAGGAAGCTAACCTCAACGGTGCCGTGTTGCGCGGGGCCAATCTGACGCGGGCTAATTTACTCTGCACCTCGATCGAGCAAACAGTTTGGGATGGAGCAATTCTCGATCGGGCTTGTCTCCAAGGCACTCCACTGAGCTCTTAGGAAATTCTCCAATGTGCCCGCAAAGACAGACAAAAGTAACAACTAACGCTTATAGAGTGAATAAGCACAAGCTATTTTAACATTTTTTAATAAAAGGTTATAATGGTGGCTGTAGGCGAGCAAAAAAAAATCAATGGTAGCAGCTTTGTTTAGCAATACGTCGGGGCAAAATCAAAGTGGCGATCGCCTGGTGAGCAAAGTAGCAGGAGCTGCGATCGCGGCCTTATTCAAACAATCGGAAAAAGCCGAAGCCAACATCCGAGCCGAACCTGTAGCCAAACTATTGCAGGGAAGCATCGACGGTTTCGACTTTATCGGTAAAGGTATGTTGATGTACAACGGCCTCCGCATCGAAGTAATGGAACTCTACTTGCAAGCCGTCTCAATAGATTTTGGGGCGATTTTTGCAGGTCAAATAAAATTGCGCCAGCCTACGCAAGCGAGTATGCGAGTAGTCTTGAGCCAATCAGATTTAACCGCTTCCTTCAATACCCCTTTTGTCGTTGAAAAACTCCAGAGACTAAAATATCAAGACGAATCCCTGCGCTTTCAAAACACAGAAATTAGCTTTGGAACTGACAAATCAATTCGGCTGCAGTCGCAAATTTTTGTGGGCAATTCCAGCGAATCGATCGACATAGATATTACCGCCCAACTGCAAGTAGAAGAGCGGCGAAAAATTCAATTTGTCAGCGTTACTTACGGAGGTAACGAACAAGCTACCGACTTGGGCAAAGCCATCATCGCTCATGTCAACAACTTGTTAGACTTAGACAAATTTGCTTTAGAAGGCACTCAACTGCGCGTAGACAGGTGTCGGGTGCAAAACAGCGAACTCGTTTTTTACGGTTGGGCGGGTATCGAACAGTTCCCCAAAGGCAAGCGTTGAATAGTTGACAGTTGAGAGTTGAGAGTTGAGAGTTGTTTTTCTTCCCTCTTCCCTCTTCCCTCTTCCTTCTTCCTTCTTCCTTCTTCCTTCTTCCTTCTACAGGGACAATATTCTTGCGATCGCTCTTAGAATCAGCACAGAGGTTGATGCGATCGCTCTCAGTACCCAGATAAATTTAAATCATACATATAATCACGCCTACAGAGGACAGATGCTCGGATTTTATTTATTTTGTATCTACCTTGGAATCTTGTGCTTGCTTGCCGGGTCCAGCCGCCAGGACGGACAAGGGAAATGGTGGGTAGAAGTTGTGACAGATTTTCCCAGATGTACGTATTATTTTGGTCCCTTTGACAGCGACAAAGAAGCCTCCAGCAATACTCCCGGCTACATCGAAGACTTGGAAAGTGAGGGAGCT
>JBOFTL010000392.1:0-4376 GCA_051652045.1 Microcoleus sp.
AAAGGTGTCAGTCGATCGCGCGCGGGATAATTAACCGCAATTTTCAAAGCAGTTGCTGTTGCTGTAGCATTTAAAGCATAACTCGGAATTTGAGAGCGATCGCTATAAATTTTCAAAACATCAACACTACCGCTCTTAAGTTCCAAACCGTTAACTAAAGAGACAATTGCCTCAGTCTTAGTTAAATTGCGATCGGGACCGAATTTCAACCCAGGAAACCCCGATAAAAACCCGCCGCGATTTGCCCGTTCGATCGCGCTTCTCGCCCAAAAACTCGCAGAAACATCAATAAAATTAGTAGCAGGCACTTTCGGAACCGGATTGAAAGCCCTCACCAACAGCGACGCATACTGAGCTCGATTTAAACTCAAATCGGGTCTAAAAGAACCGTCAGGAAAACCGCTAATAATATTCGCCGCAGCCAAAGCTTCAATAAACTTCTCAGCCCAATGTCCGCTAATATCGCTAAACCTCGCACCGCCAATATTCGGATTGCCGCCACCCTTTCTAACAGCAGCTTGGATGGCCTTAAAAGCATTTACTTTGCCGTAACCGAACCAATCGCTGCGCTGGTTGCTAGCATCATAAGTCCCCAAGCGATTGCCGAATTGCGGATCGGGATCGGAATCGACAATTTTGTCAGCAGTTTGTTCGAGAATTCCCCGCACTTCTCGCGCCGTCAGCCGGGGATTTGCCGACAAAACCAAAGCAGCAACCCCCGCCACTAGCGGAGTCGCACTCGAAGTCCCGCCAAAATTATCGGTATAATCTGCTGCATCGTAACCTGCATCACCTACGCGATCGTCCGTAAATACCCCCAAACCTTCCAAATACTGCGTTACATCTGGCCCAGTCGCGATGGGTCCAGTTTCTGGCAGCCAAGTGCCAGGGGGCGCGTTGTTGCTGGGGGCGCAAACCGAGATGCTGCTACCCCAATTGCTGTAGGCTGCTTTTTTGTTGAGGGAAGTGGAAGCAGAGACAGCAATGACATCCGGGTGCACGGCAAATCCCGACAGCCATTTTGTTTGGCCGCTGACAATGTTTGCCGACCAACCTTTTTCATTAATCGTACCGTTGACGGGGCGGTTGGCATTGCCCGCAGCGAAGACGATGACGCAGCCCCTACCGCCGCGCCCTTGGGTGGCTGCTTTGGTGATGGCGGCACTCTGTCGCAGAGACAGCGGATAATAAATTGCTGAAGGTCCCCAACTGCAAGAAATGACGGCGGCACCTTTATCTATTGCCCAGTTAAATAATTTTTCGATCGAATCGTCATCGAGAAAACCCGTGGTACGGATGGGCATCAAGGCGCATCCGGAGGCGACGCCGGCAATACCCGTACCGTTTTCTTCAGCCAGGGCGACGCCGGCGCAGGAAGTGCCGTGATTGTCTGTATCTTCAACGGGCATCGGGGAAAAGTCGCCGTCTTTCAAATCAATGGGGGCAACAATTTTGCTTTGTCCTTGAAAATCCGGGTGGGTGATGTCAACAGAATCATCGGCGATCGCAATAATAATCGATCGCACTCCGCGAGTGATATCCCAAGCTTGTTCGGCAAAAATGTGGGAATTTGCTGCAAGTTGGTTGCCGCCTTTGTGATTGAGATACCACTGTTTCGGATACAGCGGATCGCGGGGAATGTAGTGCTGTTGGGTTTCTACAATGATATTGGGTTCGGCGATGAGAACTTCGGGATATCTTGTGAGGCGGTTGGCAATTTTGATCGGGTTTTCTGTTGCTTGTTTGGTAATTTCGCAGATGAATGTATTGGGAATTCCTTCTAATTGCCTGACTATTTTTAAATTTGCAAAATTGGCAATTTCACCGCGCGATGTTTCGCCTAATGTTTCGTCAAATTGAATGGTAATTTGGTCTGTCAAGTAAAAGAAACTTCTCGGATTGTTAGCGGGGCAATAAACGTGACTGGCAAAAGCTACAGCATCGCTGTCACGGGCTGCTTGCATGGCTGCTTCGAGATTTTCGGGCGCGACTGAATATTGCGTTAAATTGCTGCGGGGGATGCGGCATTTGAATTTTGCCTGGGTTTGTGAGGCCCAATTATCTGAAGCGGAGGTGGATGAGGAGCGGACGGTAAAACGGTCGATCGATTTTGACAGCAGCAATTCATCGCCTCCCCGCTGCAAAATCGCTGCCAGACTCGTGTCGGGAACTCCGACGCCTTGGTAGCTATGGAGGGTAGCTGCGGAAAGTTCGATCGGCTGTGTCATTAATAATACTCCTGTTTAATTTTAATGCTGTTTTACTACAAATATTTATAAGCTGTAGGGGAGGTTTTTACCATGAGGGGTTTGAAACAGCAATTCAGTTCCAGACTTAGGGGCAGTCAGAAGCCAGACTTCTACTCTGCATAAAAGCGCAATTTTTCGTCACAAACCCGGTTTATTGCACGATAATATTGAGAGCGATCGCGCTGACAATCATGCCATCAGTATCTCTATTCTCAGTGACAATCTATAGATAAGATATTTAGCCTTTCTCAGTTACGATCGACCATCCCCAATCTCAAATCTCAAACCTAAAACCTAAAACCTAAAATTACCTCTTTCCCCGTCAAGACGCGATGGTTGCGAGATCGTACTGGAACTGCGGAAACTGGCGATCTCGATCGTTGAGTATGAATGCTTAATATTTTTACCCCACACAGTTTATCTATTATCTAGATCTCTGCCATGTAACATTTTTAGACACATTATGAAGATATATACTTAAAAAGTAAATCTTTATTAAGAGAGTTCAGCGTAATTACTAAGTTAGGAAAAATTTATAAAGAGTCGATAAAGCAATAGTTGAATAAAGCAATTTATTGTAAATCTTTAGATAAGGAATTCAATAATCTGTAAACAGTTCGGTAGTATTGAAAAACAACAAAAGTCTTGAGTTTTCAAAGAGGATGTCGTCCATGAATCAGGAAGTTTTGGATATATTAAATGCTCAAAATTTACTGCCCTCTCGGGATTTAGTGGCTAAATTCAGCAAGATCGATTTGCCCAAAACTATTGAAATGGGCGATCGAGGTAAAGTCAATGTTAAACTGACAAATCAAGGTTCCGCACCGATTTCAGGTCCCGTCACCGTCAAACTCTACACATCCACAGACGAGACGATCGATCGCGCCCCAGACGGCAAATTAATCAACGATTGTTTGCTAACCACCACCGTCCAACAACTCAACCTGCAGCCGGGACAATCCACAACCGTTAAGTTGAACTACAGCAACATGACCTCGGTTGGAGCTCCGGGGGCTTGCAACCTAATTGCTGAAATTGACCGGGGCAACAACACCACGCAAATCTCGAAATTGGTTTCGGCCACCGGCAGCGATGCTGTCATCGACTGGAATGCTACAGCTTTAAACGCGATTCAAGCTGAAGGGAAAGCGGGACGGGGAGTGCCGCCGACTGTTGGATCGCGCTTGCTAGCGATTACTTCTCTCTCGGTTTACGATGCGGTGAATGCGTTCGATCGCACTCATACATCCTATGCAGTCAACATTCTGCCTCCTGTTGGGGCGTCGGAGGAAGCAGCAGCAGCAGCAGCGGCCCACCGGGCATTAGTTACGCTGCTGCCGAATCAAACAGCATTATTCGACCGACAACTGGCCCTAACTCTCGCAGAAATTACAGACTCCCCGGAAGCCGAGGCTGCTGGAGTCGCCTTCGGGAACTTCGTTGCCGACAGGATTATCGCCTCGCGGGCCGACGACGGTTCCACCAATAACGCCCCCTACGTTCCTCCAGCAGGCGACTACGTGTGGAGGCCGAATACTGAAGGGCCCCTTGCAGGCGTAGCAGTCGGTGCCAACTGGGGCAAAGTCAAGCCCTTTGCCATCCCCAACGCCACAGCTTTTGCCCCCGACGGTTTAGACGGCGTACCCGGAACCGATCGCTTCGTGCAAGACTTGGAAGAAGTTCGGTTGTTGGGAGGCAAAAATAGCACCGCCAACACCACCGTCACCCGGACTCCGGAGCAAACCGAAATCGCCATTTTCTGGGCGGACGATCGAGCTGACACTTTCCGACCCTACGGACAATTAAACCAAATCGCTCAAGAAGTCGCCATGCGGGAAGAAAATAATCTCGCTGAAAATGCGCGCCTGTTTGCCGAGTTGAACGTTGCTTTGGCCGATGCGGGAATCGTAGCTTGGGATGCGAAGTACAACGGCCCAGTGATTCAACCGCGTCCCGACGACTTGATTACGGGAGGATTTGGCGAGAAAAAAGGCATTTCAGGAACAGTAACCGATTCGGAATGGGAGCCCCTACTCAATCCCACCCCGCCCTTCCCGGATTACATCTCCGGACATTCGACTTTTGGCGGTGCATTTGCTGGGGTGATGACCGACTTTTTTGGTGAAA
>JBOFTL010000393.1:0-3542 GCA_051652045.1 Microcoleus sp.
AGCGATTCTATAAAATAACTTACTTGGGTAACGATCGAGTCAAAATCTACCTCCATCAACAAATGACCTAAATACTCCCTCAACAAACTTCTTAACTTCTCATCGGATATATTGATACTGCAGGTTTTTAAATAAACTGAAGGTCGATCTCCCAAATTACGACCGCAGCCAACTTCTCCGTTAGCTGCATCTTCAGCTTCTACCAGTTCCATCAAACGTTGGTGGCGGGTTGTATCGTCTGTTGCGGGTTGAGCCTCGGAAGGAATCGATCTACTCATCTGTCTGTCCTTAAAGTTTCAAAATAATTAAGATTGTCGGGTTCTTCAGAATCTAGACCGCAGTCTAGCAGCCCGATTCTGGACGATCGCTCTTTTGTCGATCGCTCCTGTTCGGTAAAATGCCTTTTCATTACACAAGCAACATGACCGTATGTACTACCTTCTAAACCCTCTAAAGCATTATGTTCTATATCCTCGTACTGACCTAATTTGCTAGTCCACTTACCATGAGAAAGTTGTCTCGCAGCGTGTTTGGGTTTCCCATCTAAAACATAAATTGCTATTTTTTCAAAACCAGTTTCCAGCAAAGCACTATCGCAAACTTCGTATCCTAAAGTTTGATAAGCCATCATAAAAGCAATTAGAGATTCCTCGCGCACTATATTTGGCGGCCAGTAATCCTGACCTTTGTCATCCGGCCACCACCATTCTTCTGTATTTCCAGCAGCCCAAGCTATACAATTATAATCAGTTGTATCTGGACTGGTAATTTGATATCCCGCTGTCACTAAATTAGGATGATTTTGCTCGATCCATTCTTTAATGTTTTGCTGCCAAGCATTATTTCCTACCATTTGTAACCTTTTGCTTTCCCCCACTCCAGCCAAATCTGAGTCATCTCTTTTGTTTTACCTCGTTTTTCCAAAGGTACTGGATCTTCTCCAGTAATTTCACACAAAGCCCAAAACCAACGCCCTGACTTTCTTTCCACTTCTCTTAATAACAAAGGAATTACTACTGGACCCATCCTAATAATTTGTTGGTAAGCAGGGTGCATAACTAAATCGGTACTTGATGAAATACCTATAGTTTCATTGCGCCATTGCTGTACTAAATTTGTAAAAGTACGATCGATTTCCTCGATCGCACTTGGCATTGCACCCACCGGATAAAAGTACCCAACTAACCGTCCGTTATACTCTATTGCTAAAGGTTCTGTTTCCTCTAACAAAACTTGTTCTTTTAATTGCAGTAAGTTAGTTTGTTTCATCGGGCATAAATTAAAATATTAGTGTTAAGTGCTATCTTAATTAAAAAACATATTTTTGTCAATTGTTTAATGCAGCGCGATCGTGCGTTCTAGACCGAATATATCTACCCATTTCGATCGGCAGTCAGTTGAAAAATTCTTGACTGTGCAAAAACTAGGTTTGTCGATCGACTCTGAGCGGCCGGAGAACGAAAATATAGGTTGTATCATTTATTGTGGATTGAGGCTCGGAGGGAATCGATCTACTCATCTGTCTGTCTTTAATGCTTCCAAGATTGTCTCAATAATAGCGCTCCGCGTCGCGTTATTGAAGTCAGTCTCGCACTCAAAAAATGACAGAAAACTTTCCCCAAACAAGCTTGCTCGATCGTGGGTGGAAATTCGTACTCCATTCTCCCCTAATCGGCGAAATTATCAACCCTCAAGGAACGAGGCAAACTGCCTATTTCGGATTTGATTCCCAAGCAGCAGCCGAAAAGTTTGTGAAGGTACTAATCGCTTACGGATGGGGCGATTGCCAAATTCGCCCGTCAAAAAGAATCGAGAGCTGCCCGATCAAAGTAAAAGTCTGGAACTGCGCTGATTTTTTACTTCAACCGCACCTCATAACTAAAACAGTAGGTTACGCTCGAACTGGCGATTCGTACAAAACCTATTTGTTAGCCAAAAACGGTCGGGCATACAAGTACAAAACACTGACTGAAGGAGAGTTTCAAACTGCCTGCAGTTCCTGCATCAAAGCAGGCTGGAAGTTGGTAGACTGTACCGATTTCGCTCGATGGTTTTGTCGCCGATCGAGAATGCCTAGCGCTCCGCGCCAATAGCAGTGTAAATTAGCATTCGCAACTAAAACTATCATGAAAATTACATCCAGTTACGTCGTTTCTGTTACGGGTTCAACTGTTTGCTGCTCCAGCGCTAACTCCGATACTGTCACGCTGTTTGAAGGCTTTAACGAAAACAGCATCGCCTTAAAGTTCGAGCCAGAAAGTATCGAAACTTTATCAATTTTAATCGAGCAGTTAAAGCTGACTTTAGCGCACCTGACAAATGCCAAAATTGAAGAGTTGGAACGCATGAAAAAGCTGCACCGTACTTGTTGCAAAGATTCTTACTGCGCCGAAACGTTGGGATTCTGAAGAATTGACGGCTCGCTTCAAAAAAGAGAATTATTAACTCACGATCGATTAATTCTCTTTTTTTTACTGACCCAGACGCGCGTAAACTACCAACTCAAAACCTTCAGTTACGTTTCTACTTTATCCGAACTTTTAAAGTTTGAATGCGACAGCGCTCCGCGCCGATTAGTTGGCGAATTACAAGTCACAAGTATGAAAACCAAAGAAGAATTGCTCGGCTCACTTCCTCAGTTTTGCGGTAGCGAGACGCTTCAGCCTTACTGGCTCCTTAACATCAAATTCTCTCTGACGGAAGGAGTCGCGTTTCTGGTGAAAGAAGCTGAATGCTTTTGGTTGATAGATGCGATCGCTTCCTACCAGCCGAAAATTAAGAAATCCGGCAACCGAAGGCTCGAAGAATTTCAAATCTGGGAACTCACCCGACAGCAGGAATGCAAATTCTTGTTGGTTTGCAAGGAGGATTCAGAAACCGAACCTACTTTCAGTCAAACAATTGACTTCTCAGACTTTCCGCTCGATGAAATCAAGTTATTTTTGCGCGATGGAGTTTTGATGCTGCCGTCCGAATATTGAGTTATATTCAGGGAAAAATTGGGCGCGATCGACTTTAAAAAATTAGTTCAACTGATAGCAACCCTTCGATTAGAGTCGGTGCCGGCACTTTCAGCAAGCGCTAAGATTGAGGAAACGAGCGACAGCGATCGTTTCCTTTTTTTTCAAATCGTTTCTTTTTTTTTCAAATGCTGCGAGCGTCAAATCATTTCTCAAAACTTCTAGCGCGGTAATACCGGAAACTCTATTCTCAATCGATTGTCCTAAAACTGGAAACCAATTGTACTTTCGAGGTAAGGAACGGGAATTATGAAAACGATCGCAATTTCGCGACACTTGAAGCTGCTCAATGCTCTGTTGCAACAAGCGCGCGAGCAGAATCTCATCTTGCAATCGGCCGACGGCGAACAGTTTGTTCTCGCCAAGATAGCAGATGCTGCTGCAGTCAGGATTGACGGGGACGGGGATGTCCTAACCTTTGATGTTGGCGAGAGCGATGATTTTGAGGAAGAGATCGATCTGACCCGTCAGAATGCGGAACTGATGCGTTTTCTGGACGAACGATCGGTAGAAGTCAAACCC
>JBOFTL010000394.1:0-3629 GCA_051652045.1 Microcoleus sp.
GCAAAAAGGTATTGATTGCAGGAACGGGATCTGTCGGTTCCTACTCCGCCGAACAAGTGGTTCGCAGCGGTGTCGGTGCTCTGACTCTCATCGATCCCGAAACCGTGGAAATAGCGAATCTCTGTCGCACTACCTACGATTTTACCGATGTGGGCAATCCGAAAGTAGAAGCCCTGGCGAAGCGACTGCTGCACATCAACCCGCTGCTGGAACTGACATTACAGCCTAAAAGCTTGTCAGACTTTGAAGTTGAAACCTTCGACGCTTTGGTGCAAGAAGCCGACTTAATAATTGCTACTACCGATGACCCCGCCGCCCAGCGAATTCTCAACCGCTTTGCTTATTTTCATGGCAAACCTGCTTTGTTTGTGGGGTTGTACAAAGGTGCGGAAGGAGGAGAGGTAATTGTGAGTATTCCCGATCGCACTCCCTGCTATCTTTGTGCTACGGCCAACCGCCATAAAGCCGAAGCGGATTTGGGACGGGTGAGTGCGGATGGGGATTACGGCAATAACGGTCGAGTGATGGGTGAAGTGGCGATCGCGGCGGACATTCACCATGTTACCAGCGTAGCGGTGAAAATGGCGCTATCGCTGCTGTTGCCGGAGGATGCTGAAGCGAAACTTAAAGGTTTCTTGAATCCGGCGATCGATGCGGGATTAAATTATCTCACACTGTCGATGGTTCCCGATTACTGGTTTTATCCGAGGGTGTTTGAAGATACGCCGGGACAGTACGCTTATCAAAGCGTTTGGTTGACAGCAAAAAGTCGCGAGGAATGTCCGGTTTGCGGTAGCGTACACCATCGGGTTGACCCGCGATCGATCGCGCTGCAGAACGTGCAAGCTGATGGAATTCGTGCTGCTTTAAGCGCTGCTCGTTCTTAAATCGAAGCCGAAGATTATTGATGGGACGATCTGCTAGCCTCCAGGGGGAAATGCTTTCCTCTGGGGCTTTCTGCTGGATTTTTATGATATTGTAGGAGTTGGGGGGAATGTTTGAAAACACGGGTAAAAGGGCGATCGATCTTTTTTGCGATCGGCGCTTGCATAAATTAATATATGGGAAAATTAATTGTCATCCGATTGGGTGAAGGGAGTTTCAAGATAGGTTTTCCAGTTTTTCTGCGAATTGCGGAAGATGGCAAGCCGTATCACAAAGAGCTAAATGCTAGTTTACCTCCCGATCCAGAACTCGACAGATTTTATGAAAATTTAAACAATTACGGCTTCAAAGCTGATCTAAAAGACAAATACAACCCTTTAAATGCCAAAAAACTTCTTAATTGTTGGCTCTCTTCTTCGCAATTTCTCGAAAAATGGCACGAATTAACAACAGATTGCACGTCTCAGGATATTATTCGAGTTATTCTCCAAACTTTCGACTCCGATCTGGCAAAACTTCCCTGGCATCTCTGGAAATTATTTGAAAATTATCCGCTAGCCGAAATGGCTTTTAGCTTGTCAGAATACAATGTTCAACCTTGTTACTCAACTAGAACCGAAGTCAGAACTCTAGCTATTTTGGGAAACAGTCAAGGAATTGACATTACTGTAGATGAACGAGAACTTCAACAATTATGCCCAAACACCTGCTTTTTACCAGAACAAAACCAGGAAACTATTTTTAGGCAATTGAGGGATGAACAATCCTGGGATATTTTATTTTTTGCAGGTCACAGCAAAACAACAGAAGGAGAAGGTATTCTTGCTATTAATAAAACAGAGAAAGTCAACATTAAAGATTTAGAAAATGCAGTCAAGCAAGCCGTTCGCAAAGGGTTGAGACTAGCTATTTTTAACTCTTGCGATGGTTTGGGTTTAGCAAAAACTCTAGCTAGTTGGAATGTTCCTCAAGTTATTGTCATGCGAACACCGATACCTGATGAAGTCGCACACAAATTTTTGAAATTTTTTCTAGAATCTTTTGTAAAAAATGAAAAAACTTTATATTTAGCCTTGCGACAGGCTAGAGAAAATCTCCAAGAATTAGAGGGAAAATATTCTCTAGCAAGTTGGTTGCCAGTGATGTACGATCGATGTTTTGCTGTTGAAGCTTCGCCAACTTGGAAACAGTTGCGACACACTACCGCAGAAGAAACAAAACCCCCAACCAATTTTCCTCAACCCCAACAACCTCACGATCGACTTCACCAAGCTTTACAGCGGTTAAATTATACTAATCAAGTTAGATTGTTCCGAACCTTTATCGAACAGCATTCCATCGGTGCTTATTTGATTCACGGTGAAGAAGACAGCGGTCAAAAATGGCTGTTAAATCGACTGATGAAACACGTTCCCGATCGAACAACAGCCAAGGTAATTCCAGTTACCCTCAGCCGCAAATCTCGCGCTACCTATACAAAAGCTTTGTGGCAAGAACTAGGGGGACGTGTCGGTTTAATTAATCAACCTTCACAGACACAAATTATAGATCGAGTCGCTCAATTGTGTCAAAATAGAACTGTGGTTTTAATTTTCGATAGCTTCGATATGATGCCAGAAGAATGTATGAGTCAATTTCTCGGACAATTTTGGTTGCCTCTGGTAAAAAGCGCGTCCGATGTAATTCAATCCCCGTCTCGCTTGCTAATGTTTTTAATCGATCGTAGCGGTTGTGTTGAAGAATGGAATCATGTCGATTTCGCTGAAACACTCTCCCCCACTTGGGAACCGCACATCCCCGTTAAGCTGCCCAAAATTACTTTACTGTGCGAACAAGATTTGACCTTTTGGATTGAAAATGCTCTTGATGATTTACCCCTTAAATTGACGGCTAAAGTTGAAGATTCAGTGCGAGATATTCTGGAAAACAGCGATGGCGGCTGGCCTCAAGCAGCTATCTACAGGATTTGTGAATTGTGCGATTGTAATTGGTATGAATGGGAGAAAGTATGGCTGAAACACTGAACAGAGAAGGCTTGCAATATACGGGTAAAGTACAGCCTCAACTAGGAGAAGTCGATGAAAAAGATCGAATGCTTTATCCTTATCTTCCTGACGGCGATCTAATTGAAGCTGTTAACTTAGCAATTCAATTAGAACGTCCTCTGCTAATTAAGGGCGAACCGGGGTGTGGCAAAACTAAGTTAGCCCGTGCTGTAGCTTATGAATTGAAATTGCCTTATGAAGCGTGGAATATTAAGTCTACAAGCAGGGCAAAAGATGGACTTTACACCTACGATACGGTGGGGCGTTTGCGGGATGCTCAATTAGCTGCTGCCGGTCGCCTCAGCGAGGATAAAATTAAACAAATTGATAAATTTGAGACTTACATTAAATGGGGACCGTTGGGGCGTGCTTTTCTGAACGAAGAAACTACCGTGGTGCTGATTGATGAAATTGATAAAGCCGATATTGATTTTCCTAACGATCTGCTTTTGGAACTTGACGAACAGCGGTTTGCGATCGAAGAAACAGGAAATCAGATTCAAGCTAACGCAACACCGATCGTATTTATTACTAGCAATGACGAGAAAGATTTGCCCGATGCTTTCTTGCGGCGGTGCTTGTTTCACTATGTTGAATTTCCCAATCGCGAGCAGTTAATTGAAATTGTCAAAGCTCACTTTTTGGCATCTCCTGAAGCGCTCGTAAATGCAATTATTGATAGGTTTTTGCAGTTGCGCG
>JBOFTL010000395.1:0-3591 GCA_051652045.1 Microcoleus sp.
CACCTACCACCTACTTCTTCCCTCTTCCCTCTTCCTTCTTCACCGAAAATACATCCGCTGCATCCGCTGCAAAATCCGCTACCCTTCTTCCCTCTTCCTTCTGCCTTCTTAAGCTGGTAGTTGAATCGAGCACTGACTGCCGATTTGTTCGATCAAAATTTCTTCAATGCGGACGCCGCGCTTAATTTTGACTTTTTGCAAGTAGTCGATCGGGTCATCAGCCTTAAACACGGTACCGTCAAACAACTTGATGCTGCGCTGTACCTTACCGATATCCGGCAAACCTAACTCCCGGACTGCTTGACCGAACACATCCGGCCGCAAAACGCGATCGACCACTTCCACCCAGTTTCTCGGGAACGGAATCAATCCCCAACGCGCCATCTGTGCCATCACCCACATCATTTCCAGACGATCTGGACAATTGGCCTTATCCAGGTGAAATTGGTGGAAATTGTAAAGCGATTCCGGTGCCGCACCCATACCGCTGTTGTAGGCGTCGATGAAGCCCGGTCGCACATTTTTCGGATCTGCACCCAAATACTCATCCCGACACAGCAATTCCACGATTTCATCTCTGTTGCGGCGGTCATCGCAGTAGTCGCAGGCTTCCAACAAAGCTTTGACGAGGGCGAGGTGAGTTTTCGGATATTTCAGAGCCCAATCTTCGCGCACCCCGAGGACTTTTTCGATATGTCCGGGCAGAATATCGAGGGAACGGGCGATGACAAAACCGCAACCTTCGTTAACTGCGTGGGTATTCCAAGGTTCGCCGGCACAGTAACCGTCGATATTACCCGCTTTTAAATTCGATACCATTTGCGCGGGCGGAATCATCGTCAGACCCACGTCGAGGTCGGGGTCAATGCCACCAGCCGCCAGCCAGTACCGCAGCAGTAGGTTGTGCATGGACGATGAGTGTACCATTCCCAAGGTGTGGACTGTATCGGGATTGCTGGCGATCGACTGTTTGAAATCTGCTAGTGTCCGAATGCCTTTGTCGTAGAGGTGTTTTCCGAAGGTAATCGCGTTACCGTTGCGGGACAAAGTTAAGGCGCTGTGGATGGGAACGGGCGCTTCGCCGTCCATACCCAGCAGCATCGCGATCGGCATTCCAGCAAGCATTTGGGCTGCATCCAGCCGTTCCTGGGCGACACTTTTAGCGAGTTGTTTCCAGCCCGGTTCGCGACACAGGGTGACTTCTTCCAAACCGTGGGCCTGGAAAAATCCTTTTTCCTTCGCTACTACTAAGGGGGCGCAGTCGGTGAGGGGAATGAAGCCGATATCGAGGTTGACTTTTTCCAAACCGTTGCGGGAGATCACCGGCGCTTGTTGCTTGGCGCGGCGCTGTTTGACGCGCTTCTGTTGGTTGAGGAAGTAAACCATTTCGTTGCGCAGCGCGTAGTAGCTGGGATGGTTGACTACTTCCATGCGCTTCCGGGGGCGGGGAATATCTACTTCGAGGATTTGTCCGATTTGCGCTTCAGGCCCGTTGGTCAGCATGACGATGCGATCGCTCAGCAATAAAGCTTCGTCTGCATCGTGAGTTACCATGACGGCAGTGACTTTGCTTTCTTCGCAGATTTTCATCAACTGTTCTTGCAAACCGCCGCGAGTTAAAGCATCCAAGGCACCGAAGGGTTCGTCCAAGAGTAGCAGTTTGGGGCGGATGGCGAGGGCGCGGGCGATCGCAACTCTTTGTTTCATCCCTCCAGAAATTTCGCCCGGTCGTTTTTGGGCGGCCTGGGTGAGTCCGACTAATTTAACGTGGTAATCGATAACTAATTCGCGTTCTTCGTGGGAGTTACCGCGATAAACTTCATCTACTGCTAGGGCGATATTTTCGCGGACAGTCAGCCAAGGTAGCAGAGAGTAATTTTGAAACACTACCATGCGATCGGGGCCGGGGTCGCGGACTTCACGCCCTTCTAATGTAATACCGCCCTGTGATGGTTGGTCGAGTCCGGCGATGATGTTTAGCAGTGTGGATTTGCCGCAACCGGAGTGTCCGATTAAGGAGATGAATTCTCCCTGTTTGATTTTAAGTTCGATGTTTTTGAGCGCGATGTATGTATCGCCGTTAGCGAGGTTAAATACGCGGTCTACGTGGTCTACTTCAACAAATACTGATGATGACATGATGTTTTTTTAGGTTGGTTTGTAGTTAGTAGATGCTAATTAGTTATTGGTAATAGGGCATGGGGCATGGGGCATGGGGCATGGAACATAGCGCTTTGCTCGTTCGAGCATGGATGATAAATAAGGTTTACACCGAAGAGAGTGTGGAGTGAAACTAGGGAAGTGCTAGTTGGAAGTTGGGTATAAAGCGATCGACTGTTACTAGTTGATTAGTCTCTACTCATACCCGAGGCCCGATACCCAATTCCCAACTCCCGATGCCCAATTCCCGATTCCCCATTCCCAAATTCTATTTGCGTTCTTCAGGAACCACTTTAGAAGCAATGAAACCAACCATTCTGTCAAGAATCAAACCGACAATACCTACATAAAGCACTGCCAAAATCACGGCACTGAGTCGCGAACTGTTGTAAGCATCCCAGATGAAGAAACCGATACCGACACCACCGACTAACATTTCCGCAGCTACGATCGCCAGCCAAGATAAACCGATGCCAATTCTCAATCCAGTGAAGATGTAAGGAACAGAGGAGGGCAACAGAATTTTCCAGAAGTATTTTTGGTTGGGCAAGCGCAAGACGCGGGCGACGTTTCTGTAGTCTTGGGGTATTTGTTGGACGCCGACTGTGGTGTTAATTAGAATCGGCCAAATTGCGGTAATTAAAATTACGAAAAGTGCTGAAACTTCGTTAGCTTTTACCCCCATGCCTTCAAAGGGGTTGAACTGTTGGAAGACGCCCAGGGCGATCGGCAACCAAGCCAGGGGCGGGATAGTTCTGAATACTTGAAATAGCGGATCTAAAGCATCGTACATTAAAGAGTTGGTGCCGACCAATATTCCCAAAGCAATGCCGAGAACTGCTGCTAGAGTAAAGCCGATCGCGACACGCTGCAAGCTAGCTGCAATTTGCCAAAACAAGCCTTTGTCGGTGCCACCGTTGTCGAAGAAAGGATTGATAATCAGTTCCCAACTTTCTTGTACAGCTTTGATCGGGCCGGGTAGAGAAGAAGAGGGATTGCTGCAAAGAACTTGCCAAATTACCAGCAGAACGACGATCGCCACTAACGGGCGGATAACTTTTCTACGGTTTTTTTGAACCAGATCCAGAACAAAATTTCCTGAATTTTTGCTTTTAGAAACAGTAATGTTGGTTGCCATTGTCTAGTTAGTGTGAGGAATTAGCAGTGAATGGATAATTGCTTATAGATGCTTTTACCTGACCTAAAAGATGAGATCCGGATTTTTTAATGTCGAGTGTTGCTAGTAGCTAGCCTAACTTTTTTGCGGTGAAGTTTAATCGATTTACTGGCTAATGGTTAACAGCTTGCGATTAACCATTAGCGTCGATCGTGCCGATTAAGCTTTCTTGATTGCCAGACCTGTCAGATAATCTTGAGGTTTTTCTGGATCGAACTTCACGCCATCAAAGAAGGTTTCAACGCCGCGAGAAG
>JBOFTL010000396.1:0-6486 GCA_051652045.1 Microcoleus sp.
AAAAGCGAGGTGCAATCTTCCCCAGGGCGAACGGATAGGATTACTGGTGTAAAATTTTTGTTGAGACAGCAAAACATCGGTTTTGTATCGACTCTCTTAAATAAAATGTGTCTTCAATGTGAGTTATAATAATTGGGTAACTTTGGGGTAAGTAAAAAACTAACATGAATCAAACTTCGACAGTTACGATCGGCAATACATTTTATAAAATCCTCGCAGAACTCTCTGCCAGCTCGGGAAAATCAATCCAAGCAATTCTCGAACAAGCGATCGAACAATACCGAAGACAACAGTTTCTAGAAGCAGCAAACCAAGCTTATATCGCTCTACGCAATAACTCCGAAGCTTGGCAAGAAGAACTTGAAGAACGATCGGCATGGGATGTCACTTTAGAGGATGGTTTAGAGATTTTATGTTGTTAACCGCAGGTGTATGCGGATGAACGCAGATAAACGCAGATGGTGTTTGAGAATTAATTGATGCAATAATGCCCGACTGTGATAGATTAGAGTTTGGGTATCGATCGAAATTTCAATTACAGGCTGGTAATGCCAGCAATTCTACCCGATATGCGATCGCTAGATTTTCACAATAAATATCCCGATTGCTTGCGGATGCAATTAGAAGCAATTCCGGTTCCCTCGGATGCAACTGCAAGCGGACCGATCGAACTTTACTTGAGCCTCAATTTTAATGAGTGTTGGAAACCCCTGCTGGGCGGCCGCGTCAAATTTGGACTGCAAGGCGGTAGACTCAATCTCAATCTGGAAAATTGCAAATTTCCCCTCACAGCACGTCAATTAATTGGCGATTTTAAGTTGTTGCCAACTGAAACAACTTCGGGGAAAATCGATGATAATGAATGCACAGTTTGTCATATTTCAACAACGGGTGGCGATACAACACTGAGTTGGATGTTTGCATTAAAACAGGGAAAACCACCATTAAAAGGTTTTTTAAAAAGTGCTAAACTGGGAGAATTGGCAGCACAAATATTTCAAATAAAAGCAGTTTTTTCAGTTTCAAAAGAAGATGTTTATTTGGCAGATTTCGAGGGTTTGTGGCCGCACGATATCACTCCCAACCAACATTCGGTTTTAGAAAGAATCCTGGCAATCGATCTAGTAGAAAATAACTTGCAACCCGCTCTCAGTTGGGGTGTATTGTGCTACGATTCGCCGCAAGTTGAACAGCAAGCAGCGGAAATTTCGTCGCAAGCTGAATCGAACTTGCAGGAAAAGCTCGATCGAATTATCGCAACTAAAACTGACAATTTTGCAGAGTTGGCAAATATCGCTAATCTCAATCTAGCAGATGATTTCGCGGGTGCTAATTTGCTGGGAACGAGTTTGAATGGTGTTGATTTTAGCAGTGCAAAGCTCGATCGAACTAATTTCCGGGGTGCAGTTTTAACCGATGCCGATTTTAGCGAAGCTAGCTTGCAAAATGCTAAATTTAGCGGTGCGGATTTGAGTGGTGCTTTTTTGGGAAATGCGGATTTGCAAGGTGCGGATTTGTACAAAGCAAGTCTGGCTTTAGCTAACCTTAGTGGTGCGAATTTGTGCGGTGCGAATTTGATGGAAGTGAATTTAACTAATGCCAATTTCAGCGGTGCAAATGTGGAATCAGCTAGATTCGGAAATAATTCAGGGCTTGGGGAGGAGATGCAGGCAAATTTACAACAGCGTGGCGCAATTTTTGAGCATATTTAGTCGGTAAGTGCGATCGATAATTTGAGTGCAGGTGCATTAGTCGATCGAGTTTAACTTACGAACTCGATCGTGAAGAGAAAGGACTGAAGTCCTTACTACGAACCTGAAAATTGTTAAAGGACTGAAGTCCTTACTACGAACCTGAAAATTGCGGGATTACCATTTGTTTTTAATTGCTTTGATCTTTTCTAGAAATTCCGCGCCTTTTTCAGGATTTACCATTGCTACAAAGTTAGCAAAACCTTGAATGGAGGCGATAACATCATCAGAATTTCCCCACTGCTTTCCCTCGGGTCCGTCTTTTTCGATTTGAAATAAAGTAGCCCGAAATCGTTTTAATTCTTTCTGGGAAATGCTGGGTTTTTCGTTAACTACAATTCCCGTAACTTCTTGTTGTCGGTGTTGCCGCAAAATGCGAGTTTTTTGCTCGTTAATTTCAAATCCTTCATGAAGGACGATCGACTCCGCACGTCTGAGGATATTGCAAATATTTTGCTTGCTTTCTCCCGATGCTGAAAATGTTAAATCGTCGGCGTAGCGAGTGTATGTAAATCCCAATTCTTGGGCCGCTAATGTCAGTCGCTTATCCAGGCGGCGGCACAGCAAATTAGTAATAGCTGGACTCGCAGGAGAACCTTGAGGCAAATGGCGTTCTGTAACAGCTACAAAATAGGTTTTGCCATCTAATTCTACTTCTTCAATTTCCGATTCCGTACACAACAATCCGAAGATTGTGGCGGCGGCTTCTGAGTATCCTAACGATCGAAAAAGTCCTTTAACTCGCTTGTAGGAAATTGAAGGGAAAAAGTCTTTGAGGTCGAAGTTGATAATAACTTCAGCACCTACATGAGGTGTGGCGTTAGTGACGATCGAACGGCTCGATCGAAAGCCGTGGGCTGCTTCGTGCAATGCAACTTTTTCTAATATATTGATAAGAATCCAATGCTGTGCTTTTTTCAGTCGGGGCATCGGTGCAGAAATTAACCGTTCTCCGCCTGTTTTTTTAGGTATTTTAAACCGGATGTAGTGGGAGATGTGGGAAGTTTTGCGATCGAAAGCCAGAAACCGCAATTGTCCGATACTTATGTCCATTGCAGCAGCAATTTCTGCTGCTGTGTTGTACGGGGATAACTGATAGTTTTGCAAGCGATCGGCATTGCTGTTAGTATTATTTAATCCTCCCGATACAGCCTCGCCGAGATAGCAAATTTCTTGCTGTTTTTGTTGCTGCCAATTTTCAGCGCATTGTTGGCGTTCTCTTTCGCGACGTTCTTTAGTTTCTTGCTGTTTGCGGCGCGATTCAGCAAGTCGCTGTTGCAGCATTTCCTTGCGGAGTGCTTTCTCATTTTGCAACCGCGAACTTTCCCGGTGCAGTTCATTTAGTTCTCGCTGAATTTCTCCGATGCGGCGAATTTCGTCGGCCGGATCTTCCGGGATTTCGCCTTGTGCGGGCCAGAAACCGAAGCGGATCATTTCTTCGAGAATGAACTCTTCTTTGCTGCTTTGACGGATGCGATCGTACAATTCTTGGCGAGTGCGGGGTTGATCTGTCATGTCGATTTTAGATTTTAGATTTTAGATTGGAGGATTGTTGGATTGTTTGATTGAAAGATTGTTTGAGTGATAGATTGGGAGATTGTCGATTGGGAATTGGGAGATTTTCGGTTGGGGGTTAGGATTGCGGGATATTGAGATATCGACTGCGGATTGTGAGTGTTAGTCTGTTGTTTTGGTCGATATTTTCTAGTTTAAATCAATCCGCGTTTTTTCAACCTATTTAGGGCATCTTCTGCTGCATTCTTTTCAGCATCTTTTTTGCTGCGACCTTTACCTTCTCCGAATTCTTTGTCAGCAACGCAGACTTTAGAGAGGAATTCCGGCGCGTGAGGAGTTCCTCCTGCTTGGACTGTAACGTATTTCGGCGGAGTCGTGCCGACATTTGCCTGCACCCATTCTTGAAAGCGGTTTTTCGAGTCTACACTCGATCGAATTTCCACCACATTTTCGGGAACGGAATCAAACATTTGCCGCACGAACTTGCGAACTTTGTTCATATCTTGAGTATCTAGATAGTAAGCGCCGACGAATGCTTCAAAAGTGCTGCTGAGTAAGTTGGGATTAGTAATGCCGCCTTCTCGATACTCTCCTTTTCCGAGCCGCGTTTTTAAGTCTAAACCGATTTCGGTAGCAAATCGAGCTAATTGTTTTTCATCTACTAATGCGGAACGGCGGCGAGTAAGCTGGTCTTCTCCCATTTCTGGGTGGCGTTGGTAGAGATATTCGCCACTGAGAAAAGTCAGCAAAGCATCGCCGAGAAATTCTAAGCGTTCGTTATCTTCTTCGCGAAAAGATGGGTTTTCATTGACGTAGGAACGGTGGGTTAGCGCTTGGCGCAAAAGTTTTTCATTTTGGAATTCTGGAAGGGTCATTTTTATATCTTTTGGGGGGGTTAATTGCATGGATTTTTTGTAATTATCAGTGTGTTTCGCTCGATCGTTGTAATTTTGACAAACATGAAATAGCAACAGATGGCGGTTGTTTGGAAAATCTAGTTTATCAAATAAACTGGATTTTTGCTATCTGTTGCCATGTGAATTTTAATAAATACTTGGCAGTTATACTATTCGTTAGTTACTTGGCTAATCTGTCTGAGCGGCTAATTTGCCAGTCCGATATTCCGCCAGGGTTTTAAACCCCTGGCTCATAGCTAAAGTCCTCTGAAAGAGGACTGAAAATTGTATTTTTTTATTGTCTGTCAGTCGGTTTTAACCGACTTTCGCTATCAGCCAGGGAATTGATTCTCTGGCGGGCCGTGGTGTTTTATGTAGATATTTTGTCCGCTTGATTCTGAGTCTTACCTTCAAACAAACTAGACAAAACGAATTATTTTTGTCAAAAACCCGATTTCTGATACCTCGCGCGTCATTTCTAAATAATTTAAACAATCGAAATTCGATCGACTAATCTCCAATCCAAAATCTCAAGCCTAAAATCTTAAGTCAATCATTACTAACTTAAGAGTTAACTTTAACTTCGGGAACTAAAATGCGACCTTGATAACCCGCACGCTGGTAGCGGGCGATTGCCTCAGAGGCGATTCCTGCGGCTTTTCCACTCTCTACCAAGGCGACGCACGCCCCGCCAAAACCTCCGCCCGTCAGCCTTGCGCCGAAAACTCCCCGAATTTTCTGCAATATTGCAGCCAGCGCGTCTACTGCTGGTGTCGAAACTTCGTAGTCGTCCCGCAAGCTGGCGTGGGAATCATTCATCAACTGCCCGAAACGTTCTGCTGGTAGAGATTTTAAGGCTTCGAGGACTCGGTTGTTCTCGGTAACGACGTGGCGAGCTCGCTTGTTGAAAGGTTCGGGCAGGGTTTCCACTGCTTGCGGGTTGGCGATATCTCGGAGGGCTTTGACTCCCAACCGCTTCGCTGCTTCTTCGCACTCTGCGCGCCTTTTGTTGTAGCCGCTTCCTGTTGCTAAGTTGTGGCTTTCGCCGCTGTCAATTATTAAAATTTCTGTTCCCGTGGGAAATGGCAGGGGGCGGCGGTGGAGGGTGCGGGTATCGAGAAATAGCATGGTGTTGGTATCTGCTAAACTCGATGCCATTTGATCCATAATTCCGCAGTTGACGCCGGTGTATCGGATTTCGGCTAGCTGTCCGATTTGGGCCAGCCGCAAGTCATCTAAGGGAATGTTTAACAGCGCGCGCAATCCTCTGAGGGTTGCTATTTCTAAAGCAGCGCTGCTGGACAAACCGGCTCCGATCGGCACCTTCGAGGTAATGTAAAGATTGATTGGAGGTATTTTGTATCCTTCTTTTTCTAACAGCCTGATGCAGCCGCAGATGTAGCTGACAAATTTTTGCGGTATTGTATCCTCGTCTGAAACATTTATCAGTTCGTCATATTCTGCTGAATAAAAATGGTGCAGGCTGTCATTGCTGAAGCCGATTTGCACTGTTGTGTTTTGGGGAATCGCTGTCGGCAGTACGAATCCGTCGTTATAATCTGTGTGCTCGCCCAGCAGGTTGACTCTTCCGGGGGCGCTGGCTTTGATTTTTGGTAGCGTACCAAATACTCGTTGGAAGTTCATTGGATAGTTGATAGTTGATAGTTAATAGTTGATAGTTGATAGTTGATAGTTGACAAATTTCGATCGGTCTGATGGTGCGAGGTCTTGGATCTTTGGGAATTGAGAATTGGTAATTGGTAATGGGGTGGTGGGAAGAAACAATTTTATTTTTGACTGTCAATCTTTGTATGATGGCCAATTTTTTTTGGGGATTCAAGGCTTGTTAACAAAAATAAACACGCCTTGATGGCAGCAAAAAGTATGAGTTTGTGATAAAATGCAATGCTAAGATTTTTCGGAAGTTTAAAATAATGCGATCGGCCAAACCCCGGAAACAGTTTGCTCAACATTGGCTCAAAAGTGAAAAAGCTTTGGATCGGATTGTGAAAGCAGCCGATTTGGCGGGCGATCGCGTCCTGGAAATCGGACCCGGTACTGGTATTCTAACTCGACGCTTGCTGGCTGCGGCGGAATCTGTTGTTGCCGTGGAAATCGATCGCGATTTGTGCCTGCTGCTGGCGAAACAACTCGGTAAAAAAGATAACTTTTTACTGCTGCAAGGCGACTTTCTAGAAATGGATTTGGACGCTCAACTTACTACTTTTGATAGATTCCAAAATCCCAATAAAGTGGTAGCCAATATTCCTTACAATATTACCGGACCGATCGTCCAAAAATTGCTGGGAACTATATCGCAGCCG
>JBOFTL010000397.1:0-2482 GCA_051652045.1 Microcoleus sp.
TCGGCAAAGCAGAGGCTTTAAATATTGTTTGCGGTGCGCCTAATGCTAGGGCTGATATTTACGTACCCGTAGCTGTAGTGGGAACGTTTTTGCCAAATATTAATCTGAAGATTAAACCTGCTAAATTGCGCGGCGTTCCTTCAGAGGGCATGATTTGTTCTCTAGCTGAATTAGGCTTGGCGAAAGAGTCGGCGGGAATTCACATTTTTGAGTTGGAAAATCCCGAATTAGGTAGCGACATTCGCCCGTTGTTAGGTTTGGATGATGTAATTTTAGATTTGACAGCAACTGCAAACCGTGCTGATGCTTTGAGTATGGTAGGTGTAGCGCGCGAAGTGGCGGCGCTGACTGCGACGAATTTGAGAATTCCCGAAGTAGGGGATGTAGCGATTCAAGGGAAAGATAGCCCTAATTTAACAGTAGAAATATCAGCACCTCAAGGCTGTCCGATTTACATCGGTACGGCAATTGACGGAGTAAAAATTGCGCCTTCTCCACTGTGGTTGCAGCAGCGCTTGCAGGCAGCAGGAGTGCGACCGATTAATAATGTAGTTGATGTAACTAATTACATTTTACTGGAATGGGGACAACCGCTGCACGCCTTCGATCGCGATCGCTTGCAATCTTTCACCGGCACTCAAGAGATTAACATCGGCGTCCGCTTTGCCAACACAGGGGAATCCTTCAAAACTTTGGACGGACAAAACCGCAATTTGCAACCTCAAAATCTGTTAATTACTGCTAGCGACAAACCCGTAGCTTTAGCTGGGGTAATGGGTGGCGAAGATACAGAAGTTCACGACGGAACCCAAAATTTAGTTTTGGAAGCAGCGATTTTTGACCAGGCAACCATCAGGCGATCGGCGCGCGCTCAAGGCCTGCGCAGCGAGTCATCGATCCGCTACGAACGGGGGGTGAATCAAGCGGCTTTAACGACGGCCTGCAACCGCGCTATTGCCCTAATTTTGGAGTTGGCGGGAGGCGCTGCAACCCTGCAGAAAACGGCTGCTTCCGGCGCAGAAAATCTGAGTTTTACTCGATCGCTCGAATTGCGTTTAGATCGAGTAAATCTAGTTTTGGGCAAACTGAAAAGAGGAGAAACTGGCGGTGCCGAATATTTGGAACCGGAAGAAGTAACCAAGATTCTCACGGCTTTAGGCTGCGAGGTTGTTCCGACTGAAAAAGCGCGGGTATTTGCGATAACTGTTCCTGCTTACCGCTACCGGGATTTAGAAAGAGAAATCGATTTAATTGAAGAAGTAGCCAGACTTCACGGTTACGACAATTTCTGCGAAACTTTACCCAGCAAAACGGCGGCAGGTTATTTATCTCCAGAATACGCCGCGCTGCGACAGATTCGATCGGCCTTTCGGGCGGCAGGTTTGACGGAGTTAATGCACTATTCTTTGGTAAAAACCGAGGGAGATAATCAAGTGGTGCTGGCTAACCCGCTGTTTGTGGAATATTCAGCTTTGCGGACTGAAATGCTGTCGGGTTTAATTGATGCTTTCCAATATAATTTAGAACAAGGAAACGGCGCGCTCAACGGTTTTGAAATCGGTCGCATTTTCTGGAAAGATGGAGATAAAATGCACGAAGCCGATGCAATTGCCGGAGTAATTGGCGGCGATCCAACTGTGTGGAAATGGCAGCAGGGAGGGCGAGATCGACCTTTAAGCTGGTATGAAGCAAAAGGTATTTTGGAAAGTGCCTTTCAAGAGTTGGGTTTAACCGTAGCATATGCTGCTGATTCGTCCAATCCGCGCTTGCATCCGGGACGGACGGCTGCTTTATCGATACTCTCTACCCAGGGCGGGCACGGGGACACCGCCCCTACCAAGGAGGGAAATAAACTGTTAGGAATTTTCGGGCAATTGCACCCGCAATTGCAACAAGAAAAGGGTTTACCGGAACAGGTTTACGTGTTTCAATTAGATTTGGAAGTGCTCGTAGCTGAATTAGGGAGTTCTAAGGATTTAAGCCGCAAATTTGCAGGTTATTCTAGTTTCCCAGCTTCCGATAGAGACATTGCATTTTTCGCGCCTGTTGAAATTCCCGTTTTCGATCTCCAAAGTTCGATGAAACAGGCTGCCGGTAGTTTGCTGGATTCTGTAGAATTGTTCGATGAATATCGCGGGGAAAATGTGCCGTCGGGACAGAGAAGTTTAGCATTTCGCCTAGTATATCGCGCGGGCGATCGAACTTTAAGTGAAACTGATGTCGAACCAGCACAGCAAAAAGTGCGCGATATTTTAGTTGCCAAATTTGGCGTTAGTCTGAGAAGCTAAACGTTCGTAGTGAGGACTTCAGTCATCAAAATAGAAAGGACTGAAGTCTTTACTACAAGCCTTTAATCTAGGTTCGTAGTGAAAATAGAAAGGACTGATACCATTTTTATAAAGATCCGATAGAGATCGAGGACGGCAAGACATTGTAACTATACCGCTTCCCAGTTTGCGAAAGTCTCTCATAACTTTAAAAA
>JBOFTL010000398.1:0-4606 GCA_051652045.1 Microcoleus sp.
GCAACCTTCGATCGAGGCGGATCGACACAGATCGACGCAGATAAATTTCATCAGGTGTCAACTGAATAACTGTAAGCCCTCAACTGTCAACTGTCTAAAATTATTGTGGCACAGCCTGCCCCGATGACAATCGTTTAATCCCCTCCATAGCCGTAGTTTCTCCAACTTTATCGCCGCCCTCGCGAGCAATTTTCAAAGCTTTTTCGTAGGATTCGAGGGCTTTGGGATATTGACGGAGACTTTCATAAATAGCTCCCATATTGTTGAAAACTCGTCCGATACTTGTCTTGTCGCCAATTGCCTCGAACATCGGTATCGATTGCTGAAAATAGATCAGCGCTTGAGTATCTTTGCCGAGTTTGCGAGAGGTAAGTGCCATGTTATTGAGGAGGCGGCCGACACCGGCCCTGTCTCCGATTTCGCGACGAATTGCTAAAGCTTGATGGTAAAATTCCATCGCTCTGTTAAAGTCGCCGATATTGTAATAAACGCCGCCCATATTGTTGAGAGTGCGTCCTAAATCGCGCCGATCGCCCTCTGTGGTGCGAATGGTTCGCGCTTGCTGGTAAAATTCGATCGCCTTGGCGTATTCTCCCTTTTCGGCGTGCACTGCTGCGATGCTGTGGAAAGCTTCTGCAATTTCTATTTGGTCGTTAGCTTGTTTCGCGAGTTCCAAAGCTTCTTGATGCAGTTTCATCGCTTCAGCAAAGTTATCGCCAACCCGGTTGACAAAACCTAGAAGATTCAGAGTGTGGGCGATGCGGGCCGGTTCGCCGATTTCTCGGTGAATGGCTAAAGCTTGTCGCAAAACTTCTAAAGCTTTCGGTTTCGATCCCATTTCACCGTAAACTTCCCCCAGATGGTTGAGGGTTTCTCCGATTCCCGGTTTATCGTTTAGCTGTTTGCGAATTGCCAAAACTCGTTCAAAAGTTTGAATCGCATCCCGAAACAAACCCTGGCGGTGCTGTTTAACTCCTGTTTCAAACAGTTGGTCTGCTTGCGTTTTGAGGTCAGTTACTTGGGCGCGTAAAGCGAAGCTATCCCGTAGGGAATCGCTCGCTTGGACTCGCCTCGCATTTATAATTGGGGCAAATGCCTGAGCTTCTGAGATGACCAGCAAACTCAATGCGGGTGCGACGACTATACTTGTAGCTGCGACATAGCTGAAGTGGTAAGAGCGGGAATGCACCGATCGAATCCTCCATCCAAGAGCTTAGTTCTAACTATTTATCTAGGATAGAGCTCTTTAGGGCTTTCCTGTGGAACTTTTTCTCCGTCGCTAGGTTTTGACAGTCATTTCTAGAATGCTCTGACTTTGCTGTTCTCTCACCAAACTGCTAGAATCAGCGGCATATTGTTGAGTGCGGAAATAACGGCAAAGTTTTTACTCGGCGGTAGGGAGGTTTTTTCGGTACTCTGCAATATGATATCCTGTTCGCCAAATGTCAACCAAGCAATGCCGGACAAAACTTGAATTTCTCGCACTGTTTGAGGCAATCTGTAAACCTCATCTTTCATCAGAATAATGCGATCGGGAGCTGCTAATTTGGAATGTTTTTGAAGCATAACATCTCCTATTTGGTAGTTGGTAATGGGTAATTGGTAATTGGTAATTGGCAATGGGTAATGGGTGATGGGTAATTGAGAATTGAAAATTGATGACTGTATTAGGGGTTACGCACAAATAGTGAAACGAAGCAATAGCAGTAAGGTGCGCAGTGCGCACCCAAAAGATAGAGTCTGCGCGTAAGTTATGACGGTCATTGCCAGTGAAACGAAGCAATCTCAAAGCCTTGTTAAACTGCTACCATGCGTCAGTCCCATGTATTGCATTTCATCTTCACAAAATAGACCGCCAATTATTGGCAATAACGCCGATCGAGCCAAGCACGCATTTCACTCTCAGTTACCGCCTCGATCGATCGACCGGTAACTCGATCGCAAGCGTGCCACCAGGTGTTACCATCGCGATCCGAGGTTTGCCAAATTCTCACTTCGTCCCCGCCAGCAGCAGCTAGACAAGACTGTAAAATGTGATTCACGATTGCCAATATCGATCGCCATTTTGGTTGTGAATTTGGTTGAAGTTTAGGGGCGATCGTAACTATTTTGAACCTGTCAGAAGCGAGCCGATTTTTAGAATTATTCACAGCAAACACCCTCACTTTTTTAGTGCAAAAGTTGCACGCCAAAAATTACAAAGTAGCTTTGAATCGCAATAAAATTATCGCAATTACAGCACACTGTGCCAGGAGTGCAAGTTCTGTTAAAGTCAATCTGTTACCGATAAATTAACTGTAACACCGTGGCAATTGACGATCGAATCATTGCTTGCATAGGTAGTATGAATAAAATTGATAAGTCAGTCAGCCTAATTAAACTGAGGACTAGAATGACTCAACAGCTTGCTGGATGAGGCATTCGCGATCGATAAGTAAAAATCCTTATGACAATTTCGACCCTACTGGTACAAATCCTATGAATGAAGTCAATACGAAACGGATGAAGCTATCTCAGGTTCAGGCTTTGCTAGCAGTAGCAGACTGCGGGAATTTTAGCGAAGCCGCTTTGCAATTGGAACTGTCACAATCAGCAGTCAGCCACTCCATCGCCTTTTTAGAAACCGAATTGGGAGTACAACTGTTTCACAGGGGGCGACACGGAGCTCAACTCACGCCTGTCGGGGAAAGAGTGGTAGAGCACGCGCGTCAAATTGCGCGATTGTTAGAAATGATGGTTAAAGAAGCTAATTTAGAAAAAGGTTTGCAGTCGGGTATAGTGCGGATCGTGACTTTTCGGAGTGTGGCTACTCATATCTTACCCAGTATCATTGCTGAGTTTCGATCGCGCTTTCCTCAAATTGCCGTCAGCATCAATGAAGTTTATTATACTCAAGCAGTAGAAGAAGCACTGCGATCGGGCAAAGCAGACATCGGCTTTGTTTCTCTTCCTCTCTCCGATGAATTTGAAACTAGGGCAATTTTGCAGGATAAATATTTGGTGTTGTTACCGCCGACAGCACAATGTAAAAATGCGAGGATTACTTGGGAAGAATTAGCAAATTATCCGCTGATTTTGCAGCCTGCTGAAAGTTCTTGTTCGATACCGCTGCGCAAATATTTAGCTACCTCGAAATTGCCTCTCAATATCGGTTACGAACTCAGCGAAGATTCGACTATTGTGAGTATGGTAACGCAGGGTTTAGGGGTGGCAATTCTGCCGCGTTTGGCAGCGGAACCGATACCTACTCAGGTGAAAGTTTGCAGTTTGCCGGCGGATTTTGAAAGGGTAATTGGGGTTGCTGTTTTGAGAGATGCACTGTTAGTTCCGGCAGTATTTGCGTTTTTGGATTTAGTTAAAAGTGCTGCTGAGGTTGATAGTGGAGATGAGTTTCCGATCAATCCTTCATAAAATCGCAAAGCAGTAAGGTGCGCAGTGCGCACCCTACAGATTGAGTGCGTGCAAGTTAAATTATCGTCTCTCACAAAAGATGCTCGAAAAAACCCGGTTTCTCGCTGCATTTGGATAATAAATCTTCGTGATGTTGCAAGTATTGTCACCAAAATGCGAAAGCCACAACGAAAATTGCGACACCGATAGCCCCAAAAAGATGAGTTTCAGCGATAATATAATTAATCCGAAACGATCGCAAATCGCAAATTGCAAATTATATGGCTTTTAACTGGCGACTCAGACAACTCTGGCAGCAGGAACAAGCTCGGGAAAGTTTCTCTGGCTGCTTATTTGTAGCTCCCACTGCTTGCATTTTAGGTATATTTCTCATCCTACCAATTTTCTATGCTGTCTTTCTATCTTTTAACCGAGTTAGAATTTTAGGAGAGTTCAGTTACAGATTAGTTGGACTCAGAAATTTTATCAGACTTTTAGACGACAGTCGAGTTTGGATCGCCTTGCAAAATACTGCCGAATATGTCGCAGCAGTAGTGCCGACTCAAACTTTACTCGCCCTCGGATTGGCTTTAATTCTCAATGCTAACCTGCGCGGAAAAAACTGGTTTCGAGTTATTTTATTTTTGCCAACTGTTACGTCGTCCGCAGTTTTAACATTAATTTTTATGTGGATTTACAACTCGAACGGCTTGCTGAACAGTTTGCTAGCTTTTTTCGGTTTGCCAGGGTACAACTGGCTGGGAAATCCTGAAGTTGCTCTCAAAGCAATTATGATAATGAATATTTGGTCTACAGCACCATTTTTTATGGTAATTTATCTTGCAGCTTTACAGGATATCCCGATATCGCTTTACGAGGCGGCAAAACTCGACGGGGCTAACGAGATCGATCGATTTTTCAATATTACTCTGCCGCAGCTCAAACCCGTGACTTTTTTTGTGGTAATTATGGGAATAGTTGGAACTTTTCAACTGTTCGATCAATCTTATATTTTTTCTGGGGGTTCGGGAGGTCCTAACAATTCTACTCTAACTCTGGTACTGTTAATTTATCAGTATGCTTTCAAAAGTTTAGATTTGGGTTATGCGTCTGCCTTGGCCTTAGTGTTGGCTGCGGTGATTTTGGGAACAACGCTAATACAGCGCCGTTTTTTTCAGGAAGATAAATTATAGAAGCGATGCTTAAGTTCGTAGTT
>JBOFTL010000399.1:0-2805 GCA_051652045.1 Microcoleus sp.
GGAAGCTGCAAAAGCAACTCAAGGAACAAAATGTTCTCCTGCAAGAAGAAATCACCAATCGCCTAGCAGTAGAGAAAACCCTTCACGAAAAAAATCAAATATTGCAGCAAGAAATCAGTAGCAGGCGTGCGGTTGAAAAAGCCTTGCAAGAGCAAAATCTGCTTCTCCAACAAGAAATATCCAACCGCCAGCGCGCCGAATCTGCCCTGTTGAAATCCAATCAAGAATTGGCGCGTTCCAATGCCGAACTCGAACAATTTGCTTATGTTGCTTCCCACGACTTGCAAGCGCCTTTAGCAACCATTGCCAGCTACGCTCAATTATTAGAAAAACGCTACAAAGACCAACTCGATAGCCAAGCGAATAAATTTATCAGCAACATCGTTCACGGCTGTACGAGAATGCAGGTTTTAATTGATGATTTACTGGAATATTCGCGGGTGGGGAGGAATCAGAAACCCTTTGAGACTGTAGATTGCGATCGAATAGTCGAACAAGCACTTGCTAATTTGCAAGCCACGATCCGCGAGACGGGCGCAGTCATTAATTGCAGCACATTACCTGTGGTTATGGGAGAGGTTTCTCAACTCGTACAGCTATTTCAAAATTTAATCGGTAATGCGATTAAATACCGCCAAGAAGCGCCGCCTGTTGTCAGCGTATCTGCTTGCAAATACGATGATAAATGGTTGTTTTCTATTGCGGATAACGGTATTGGAATTGCTCCGCAGCATCAAGAACGCATCTTTCAAATTTTCCAACGCTTGCACACTCAAAAAGAATATTCTGGCACGGGGATAGGTTTAGCAATTTGCCAAAAGATTGTCGAGCGTCACGGTGGCTCTATTTGGGTTGAATCGGAAGTCGGTCAAGGTTCAACTTTTCACTTTACCCTTAGCTAATTTGCCTCTATCTTTAAGGTAGGAGATGGCATAATTTGGCGTGAATGATGGCTGTGACGATCGGGAAGTTGCAGGCAGTTACATTATTGTTTAAACTGGTACAGTAAGAAAAAATTCTTTGCGTTGACAAGATAGTTTGTTAGTGATATAATTAACAGTCTCTCAGTCAGTAACTTTTGCTGCGATCGATCGCACTGCAACGAGAATGCAATTGCCTGCTCGAATAAAACTTAAGAATTGCCAACAGAATCAAGTGCTATCCCAGTTAAAATCACCCCAATCTTTTGATTAATAACGAAACTACTATGAAAGCAGTTTTTAACTTAGTGCCTGCTAACTGTTTTAAGGTTTTGTTAGTCGAAGATAATGCGACAGAAGCAGAACTGATTGAAGACTTGCTATCAGAAATCCGCCTCCAACAACAGGTATCTGTTACTAAAGCCGATCGCCTCAGCGTCGCGCATAAATTATTAAATCGAGAAAATTTTGACATCATTTTATTAGATCTGTCGCTGCCGGATAGCAAGGGAATTGAAACAGTAACCAAATTGCAAGAGTACGGATTCGACGTGCCAATTGTCGTGCTGACGGGTCAAAATGACGAAGCAATGGCGCTGCGGTTAATCTCTGCCGGCGTACAAGATTATTTAGTGAAAAGAAAGATTGACGGCGAACTGTTATTTCGATCGCTGCGGTATGCTATCGAGCGCCAAAACAGTCAAAATGCCCTGCGAAAAAGTGAAGCAAAATACCGATCGATCGTGGAAAATTCTTTCGTCGGAATTGCCATCTTTGCCCCAGTTACTAATCCTCCAACTCCCGAAACCTGCAACTGGATAGAAACTAACAATGCCCTGTGCGATTTGCTAGGTTGCGCAGCCAGCGATTTGGCAAAAAAAAATTGGCTGGAACTGACTCATCCAGACGATCGGCAGCATAATTTAGAACAATTATCTCAAATTTTAGCAGGGGCGAGCGATGGTGGCATCTGGGATCTGAGATGGCTGCGCCCAGACGGCGAAATAGTTTATACGCGAGTTTCCCTGCGCTGCATCCGCGATCGAGATGGCTCGATCGATCGCATGATTCAAGTAGTATTGGACGTGAGCGATCGCTACCGTTACGAAACCCAACTTAAAGCATCCGAACAATTTTTAAATCACGTAATTAATGCGAGTCCCGATCCGATTTTTGTCAAAGACGAACGGCACCGCTGGATAATTTTAAACGACGCCTTTTGTCAGTTACTCAACAAACCGCGATCGGAATTGATTGGCAAGTCAAATATCGATTTTTTTCCCCAGCAAGAAACCGATGTTTGTTTTCATACAGACGAACAAGTATTGCAGACGGGCATGGCTACGGAAAGCGAAGATAATTTCACCGATAGCTACAATAAAAAGCACATAATTTCTACAAAAAAAACCGTATTTCACAAACCAGACGGCAGCAAAATCATCGTAGGCACGATTCGAGATATCACCGAATACAGGCGACAACAAATAGCTTTAGAACAAAGCGAAACTAGGTTCCAAAAGTTGGTAGCAAACTTACCAGGATTGATCTATCAATTCCGACTCTTAGAAAATGGAACAAGATCTTTTCCTTACATCTCTTCAGGGAGTCGCGAAATCTACGAGTTAGAGCCAGAAGCGATCGAGCAAAATGCAGAATTGATTTTCAATGGAGTTCACCCAGACGATATCTCAGATATGGGCGAATCGATTGCAATTTCAGCAGCAACCATGCAGCCCTGGCACTACCAATGGCGTCAGATATTGCCATCGGGAACAGTCAAGTGGTTGCAAGGGGCTTCCCGGCCAGAAAAAGTCAATTCAGATCCCAAATCGGAGGGTAATTTCGATATTATCTGGGACGGTTTAGTAATGGATATTACTGAATT
>JBOFTL010000400.1:0-3397 GCA_051652045.1 Microcoleus sp.
TGGGAACCAGCGTCGCTGCCAAGGGAGGCAATGTAAGACCGAAACAGTATGGGCGTAAGTCCACTGCTGTCGAGGCGGTTGCCTTTGAACTTGGAAGCCCCCCTCATACTGGTACTCCAGTTGAGGGCGGGTAGTTCACTTGCGATCGAAAATAACTCACTTAATTTTCAATATCATTTTAATTTGTCGGCTCCGGTACTCAAAGCATCACTGTATTTGCGTTTCCGGCTTTTCCTTCCAGCACCGGGCCCGCACCATTGCCTTTGAGGTGGCAAATTAAGAAGATTTTATGCAAGTCCGTTACCGCATCGACAAATGCTATTATTGATGAATTATTGGGGGTAACATTTTACAGAGGAAAAGGTGGCTGCGGTAGGAAAAATTGCGATCGAGCGGCCTGTAATTGTTATAAAAAAAGCTATATGGAGCTAAAGCTATGCCCGACAGCAGAAAAAAAGCACTATTCATCTTGAGCCAGTTAAATAATGACGACATAGACTGGATCGTTCAAAAAGGCAAAAAGGAAATTCTCCCCCCTGGTAAGCTGCTAATCCACGAAGGGAGACAGCTTGATGCGCTTTACATTGTTTTGAAAGGGACTTTGAGCGTTCTGCTCGATAGTGAGGCTACTAAAGAATTGGCTCAAATATCAGTCGCAGAGCTTGTGGGAGAAGTTTCTTTCCTTGACGCTCGCCCGCCTTTGGCAACAGTGAAGGCGATTGAAGAAACTCATTTGCTGGCTATTCCCCGGCGGCAGTTAGTCACAAAACTGCAACAAGATATGGGCTTTGCCGCTCGGTTTTATCACGGAATTTCTCTGTGTTTGGCAGACAGAATGCGGGGTACGGTCAGACACTTAGAATACGGTCGAAATATAGAATTAGAACAGGAAGAGCTGGATGTAGAAGATATCAATCCGAGCGTGCTGGAAAATTTGGCGCTGGCTCAAGCTAAGTTTAATTGGCTGATGGAAAATGTCAGAGCTTGAGATGCTGCTAATTTCTTGAAATAACAAGCTCAGGCTCGTAGTAAGGACTTCAGTCCTTAAGGTAGAACTGACTAAAGTCCTCACTACGAAACGTTTTTTATTGGGTCGATCGAGCGCGATCGGAATCTACGCAAAATTTTTTTAAAACACTGCGTATATCAGTAAGGTGCAGGCTTGTAGTGAGGACTTTAGTCCTCTCTATATTGAGGACTAAAGTCCTCACTACGAACCGTTTTTAATCGAGTCATCGGGCGCGATCGGAATCTACGCAAAAATTTTTTTCAAACACTGCGTATAGCAGTAAGGTGCGCAGTGCGCACCCTATTTTAACTAAAGCATCAAGGGAAGATCTTAGCCAGAGTTGGTATTAGATAATTCCGGGACCTTTACCGCGCGTATCTGCTTCCATTGTAAGTTTTCCTTGCTCGTCTTTTTGTTCGTGAAGTTCTGCAAGCAATCGAGCGCGTTCGGCAGCTTCGGCTTCTTCTTTTGCTCTTAAATCGCCCGGTTCGTTAATGTACATTTCCGGTTCGATCGCGTAATTGTTGACTAGACCTTCTTTGTCTACTGTATAACCGTCTGTAGTGCGAATGCTTTCGTTATCGGTTTGGTCGTCTGTTGGTGCGCTTTTTTGTTGTTCTTCTGTAATTGGGTGCATAAAGTTAGCACCTTCACGTTCTTGTCGCGCTGCTGTTTCGGCGGGAGTAATTCCCCTGTCGTAATGGGGAGCTTCCATATTAGCTTCGATTTGTTCGTCTGTTGGTGTTGATTTGCTAGTATTCATGGCTGATTCCCGAGCTATTTTTTTACAAAATGTCTTTGAGTTAATAATCCCAGAATAAACCTCAGCTAGCTCGTTAACACACTACCTTTAGTTATAGTTTGCTGATGATTATTGTTATCGGAAATACATTTATTGACTCTTCCTTGAGATATATAATGTCCCCGATAATTGATAATTTCACACTCTGCAAATATTTAACATCTATCTAAAGATAGGTAAGATCGAAGTCGGTCGATCGAGATTTTGCAGCAAAGTCAATCATGAGGTTATTTGTGGGGGCGGGCGGATTTATTTAACCTGTCTGCTACCTTTAAAATCGTCGGCGAACCCGCCCCTACAGCTTCTTGAACGTGGCGCAAGATCTCAGGTCGATCGACCGCACTATCAGCCATTTTTTATCGCGATCGATCGACCGGACGCAATGCGATCGATAATGAGTAATTGGGAACATGACAATTATCAACTCTCAACTCTCAACTAATTTTATGCTTCTTTAAAAAAGCGGATAATTTCGCGGACGTGGTTGAGAAATTGTCCGTCATCGGTAAGTTGCGAGATCGCACTTTCTGCATTTCTAGCCAGTGCGGTATGTTCGGCTTGATTGATCGATCGCAACTGTTCTAAAGATGCAGCTAAATTGGTTAATTCTCTTCCGATTCCTTCTCGTTCGCGTTCCTGGATAGCTGCCCAAGAATTGCGATCGGTTGAATCTAATTTATCTGTTAAACTTTTCACAGTAGTTTCTAACTCTGCAAAGCGATTTCGGAGTTCGACAATATCTTCGCGGGGGTGTAAAAATTCGCTGCGAATTGCAGTCAGCCTCTGGGCTAAATATTGATAGCCCCTGATAGCTGGACGCACTAAAGTTAACAACAATGCGGCACCGGAACTCAGATAGCCAATGGTGTTAATACCTGCAGCAGCCAAGGCATAAAGACCGATCGCACTTCCCAGATGCAGCGAAACAGCCGCCCAGAGCGATCGGTTAGCTAATACTGTAACGTATTGTATTTGCGAGCGATCGACCGCAATATTTTTTTTAGTAGATTCTGCTGCTTGCGCTAAAACCTCTTTGGCTTCAAAATGAATGTTCCAGGGAACAGTAACTATCAGCAGCAGCCATTCAAAAGTAGCAATGCCAATTACCCAATCAATGAAGCTGCCCGAGGGAATGTGCAGCCATTGCAGGATGGCAAAAACCAAAAGTAAAAATATACCTGTAACGGCACCGAAACCTGCGTAAGAGTAATAATAATACATTGCGATTTCCTTGGTAAAATGTTGCTTAAATTGTGCGTACCTTTGCAGGACAATGACAAAAGAGTGTGACACTAAGGAAAGCGACCTATTAAACTTGTACTTGTAGATATTGCGATCGCCGTGTTTGTATGTAAAAATGGTGTGACGCTTAAAAAAGTTTCACATCGAACTGGATTAGCGGTCATTGAATTATCATCTGTGGGTTATTGTTGCTGTGGGGGCGATCGCCCGCTCCAATCGATGTCAATCTTAAGCGTACCAGCGTTAATCAGTTTAGGATTCGATGGAAAATGTCTAAAAAATTACCGTTAGCGCTCCCGATTTTAGTGGCAATTGGTTTTCAGACAGCAAATGCAGCTACTGTT
>JBOFTL010000401.1:0-8966 GCA_051652045.1 Microcoleus sp.
AGGGCTTCTTGCGCTCGCTGCCGTTCAAATCCTTCGATCGCCAGCGCTACTAAATTCGCCAAAGAATCTGCAAAGGTTCGCTCTTCCAAAGCCCACTCTCGGGGAGCCCCAATGTGTTCGAGAGAGAGGATGCCGACAATCTGGCCGCCAAGTCCGATCGCTACATTTAAAATTGAAGAGTTTTGAGTGTGGGAAAATGGGGCAGGCGAAAAACGATTTGTTGGTAGTGATAAATCGCACAAACTTGTTGTTGTAGAGTTTTGAGTTTGTGGCAGCAGTTCTACAGCATTTTCCGATCGCAACTTGTCGCCTTCAGTGTTGAATTCTATCTGTAAACTTGCCCAGTTGAGATCTTGGGCTAACATTTCTTCACGGCTGAAATGGTAGTCGCGAGTGCGATCGTACAAATCGATGCCAGTTAATTTGAGGTTGGGGATTTTCAAGTGAGAGTTTGTGAGTGTTTCTCCAAATTCTGTTACCTCTAATTCGAGTTTTGCTGTAGAGTTTTTGGCAGTAGATTCCCCTGCAAAATCCCACAGAGGTTCAATCCCGTAGCGCGCACCCAATTTCAAATGGCTGTACAGCCAGACGCTGACTTTTTCAACTTCCAAAGTGCGGGCCGCAGTTTCAGTAATTTCGCGAATGGCTGCATTCAGCGCGCCGCTGCTGAGATTTCTCTGCCGCCCTAGTTGCTGGAGAGCCAGACTTTGGCGGCGCAGGCGCTTCTCGCTATCTAGCAGGGTTTGTTCTGCCTCCTTGCGTTTGGTGAGGTCATACAGCGCGCACAGCGCTGTATGTTGACCGTTGAATGCCAGAGGCTGAACCGATATAATCGCCCAGAAAGGCGTGCCGTCTGCCTTTTTGCATTGGAGTTCGTAGTGTTGGATGCAGCCGTCTCTGGCGAGGACTTCAAGTACCTTTGGGCGGTCATTAGGGTTAAAGTAAAAGTCTGGAGTGTGGTGGCCGATTAGTTCGTCTAGGGGAAGATTGAGGAGGGCGGCTAGCTGAACGTTGGCATATAAAATCAAGCCGTCGGAAAGCCGAGAAACCAATACTGGAACTGGAGTTGCTGCGGCGATTGCCCGAAATTGGTCTTCGCTTTCGCGCAAGGCAGACTCGGCTTTGCCTAGCAGGTGAGCTTCCATCGTGTCTGAGTGCTCGGTGGTCGTCTCCAGCAAGATTTCTAGGTCAGCTTTTTCGTGCTGCAAAGTTTCTAGTTCCGCGCGCAGTTGCTGAACTTCTAAAAGTAGCTGTTCTCTTGATGGTTCTTCCTGCATGGCAATTAGTAATGTGTAGTCTGTCGGTCAGTCTTTTGCTCTTTGGTTTTAACTTAACTATGGCTGATTCTTTTTAACTTCAGTCTAATTTCCTCATTTCCCGGACTGCATGAAAACAATTGCGTTGGTATTGCGAGCTTTGAAAATCCCCGTTTTTTGAGAACGGGGAGGAGATCAATCTAAGTCCAAGACCAGTGAAGGCATCAGCCGCTGCAAGTTTTTCAGGGATTTTCCCTGCCAGGGGATCTGTTTCGAGCCTTTTACCGCTATTTGAGTGTGCTTTTGCTGGCGAACTTTGATAACAAATTTTGATAGAATATTGATACCTGAGCTGTTTAAAAATTCTAGTTTTCGCAAGTCCAGAACTATCAGTTTTGGTTCGCCGTCAGCCGCGTTGTTGAGCAATTCCACGATCGGGGCCCATTCTTCCATCTGACTGAGGCGGAACGAGCCGCGACAGGTGACTGTTTCAGCCGATCGATCGTACTGGATGCTGTATTCTTTGGTGGTTATTTCCATTGTTTTGTCAGTAGTCTGTTGTTGGCAGTCAAGGGCTAAAGGCTTCGGTATCGGTAGTCCGGCGCGCTTGGCGCGCTCATTCGATCGGGCAGCCTGTTGTGTATTGTAAAACTTCAGTGACTTTAATATTTATCTCAAACATTTTATGGACTCGGGAACTCTCTCAAATTTTCAAAACTGACGCATAGCAAGCGTTGAACGAAATTTTGAGATTGCTTCGTTTCACTCGCACCGATCGCTCGCACTGACATTTTTACGCGATCGCAGGCTAAGTCCTCTTGTTGGTAAATTGCAGATTTTTTCGGAGCGGGGTATTGACATTTAAGTCGAAATATGAGATACATTTCACATAGAGCAATGCTGTAAATAAAAAATTGTTAAATGGCAAACTCAGAGATTACAGAAAAACTTTTAACTGCTAAAAAAGCTCGCGGAATTAGTTTTGCAGAGTTGGAAAAAGTTTTAGGTCGGGATGAGGTTTGGATTGCAGCAGTTATTTACCGACAAGCGGCAGCTTCCCAAGACGAAGCAGAGAAAATTTTATCGGCTTTAGGACTGGATATTGCCGAAGCTGGGGCGCTGACCGAACCGCCGTTAAAAGGTAGTCTGGACGGGGCGGTTCCAGTCGATCCGCTGATTTATCGGTTCTATGAAATCGTGCAGGTTTATGGAATGCCGCTCAAAGCAGTAATTCATGAAAAATTCGGGGATGGAATTATGAGCGCGATCGACTTTACGATGGATGTCGAGAAAGAAGCAGATCCAAAGGGCGATCGAGTAAAAATAACTATGTCGGGAAAATTTTTAGAATACAAAAAATGGTAATTAGTTGAGAGTTGAGAGTTGAGAGTTGAGAGTTGACAGCAAACAGATTGACGGTTGAGAGTTGACAGTTAAGAGTTGACAGTTGAGAGTTGAGAGTCGATCGTCCATCATTGTCAATTGACAGTTGAGAGTTGAGAGTCGATCGTCCATCATTGTCAATTGTCAATTGTCCGTTATCAGTTACCAATTACCAATTACCCTCTGACAGCTAACTAATAACTGATGGCCGATCGCGGATGACGGAGGGTCTAGAAGTGCTAACTTAGAAAGAGAGCGCAAAGCTTGACTTAGATAAAGTCCGATGAAAAAGTCCGATCGGGCAACCTCAGTTAAGTATAGCTGCGATAGCTCCGGCTGCCACCCCCAGTCGCAACCAGCAACCGCACCAATAAATTTAAGAGGCAGATATGTCAAAATATGACTCCCATCTAAGATGCTCCTTTTGCGGCAAGTCGCAGGAGTACGTGCGCAAGTTAATAGCAGGGCCCGGCGTATACATTTGTGATGAATGCGTCGAACTGTGCAATGAAATTTTAGAGGAGGAGTTTTTTGATTCCAGCAAAACTACTATAGGCCAGCAGCTTCCGCAGCCGGAAGTGCGCGAGTCTCAGGGAACGCGGGGAAGGCGCAACAATAAGCCGAAAGTAGCCTTATCCCAAATTCCCAAACCGACGGAAATTAAGCAGCATTTAGACAACCACGTCATCGGACAGCATTCTGCCAAAAAAGTTCTTTCCGTAGCAGTTTACAACCACTACAAGCGGTTGAGTGTTGACCAAGCTCAAGAGAGCGATAAGTCTTCTCCCGACGGCGATGTGGAACTGCAAAAGTCTAACATCTTGCTAGTCGGACCTACAGGCTGCGGTAAAACTTTGCTGGCTCAAAGTTTGGCGCAAATGCTGGAAGTGCCGTTTGCAGTAGCCGACGCGACGACGCTGACAGAAGCCGGCTATGTCGGTGACGATGTGGAAAATATCTTGCTGCGACTGTTGCAAATGTCGGATTTTGATGTCGAAGCGGCGCAGCGTGGCATCGTTTATATAGATGAAATTGACAAAATTGCTCGCAAAAGCGAAAACACTTCGATCACGCGAGATGTCTCGGGAGAAGGGGTGCAGCAAGCGCTACTGAAAATGTTGGAAGGAACGGTAGTTAACGTGCCACCTCAAGGAGGCAGGAAACATCCTTACCAAGATTTTATTCAAATTGACACGAGCAAAATTCTATTTGTTTGCGGCGGTGCTTTTGTCGGCTTGGAAAAAATTGTCGAACAGCGTTTGGGTAAAAAATCTTTGGGCTTTATTCAGCCCTCGGAAGTAGAAAACGGTTCTGCTTTGATGTCAAAAGATAAGCGGACGATCGATATGTTACAGCAGGTTCAACCGGACGATTTAGTGAAGTTTGGTTTAATTCCTGAATTTGTCGGGCGGATTCCCGTAGTAACGGTGATTTCGCCGCTGGATGAAGCAGCTTTGATGCAGATATTGACGGAACCTCGAAATGCTTTGGTGAGGCAATATCAAAAGCTGTTAAAAATGGATAACGTGCAGTTAGAATTCGATCGCGATGCTTTGCGGGCGATCGCGCGAGAAGCCTACCGCCGCAAAACTGGTGCGAGAGCTCTGCGCAGCATTTTAGAAGAGTTAATGCTCGATGTAATGTACGAATTGCCATCTCGCAAGGATGTAACTACTTGCACGATAACTGAAGAAATGGTCGAGAAGCGATCGACTGCTGAATTGCTGTGGCATCCCGCTTGGCGGCAGCACGAAACTGCTTGATTTATGGTCTGTAAGGTGTGCCCTGTAAGGTGCGCAGTGCGCACCCTGCAAAATATAGTAGCTTGTAAGGTGCGCAGTGCGCACCCTACAAAATACAGTAGCTTGTAAGGTGTGCAGTGTTCAACCTGCAAAATATAGTAGCTTGTAAGGTGCGCAGTGCGCACCCTACAAAATACAAAGTTTATGACAGTAAAAAAATGCCAGCAGATGCAGTCAGATCGAGTAATAAATCCAGATTGCCAGCATCCAGTTTGCTGCCGAGAATTGCGATTTACAGCGTATTTGTGGCCGGAATAATCGCATCTTTTTACGATTTCAAACTTAATGCGATCGCCCCGCCAAGCGGTACGAAATCCTCGGAAGCAAAACAGCAGATTGCGCTCATCAATAACTTGCAGCAAGCTTACTATGTAGAAAACCGTCAATTTAGCGATTCCCTGGAAAAATTGAGTGCGGGAATGCAACAACAAACTGAGAATTATAATTACGAAATTCTGTCAGCAATGGGTCCGGTTCAAACATTACAAAATCAACGCGAACCTGCACATTTTGAAAGCACGATCGCGATCGCCAGATCTCACAACAGTGACGGAAAATCATACATAGGTGCAGTATTTGCTTTCAAAGAAGATGAGAGAGATCGCACAATGGCTGTTGCTATCTGCGAGAGCGATCGCACTGGAGTAACCTTAATTCCACCAACTTTTGACGGCAGTGAAATTCATTGTCCGCCCCGTACAACTATGTTATCAAATAAGAATAATTTTGACAATTTGCGATAGCGATCGAGTAATAGCAAATTGAAGTTTGTATGATGACCGATTCTTTCTTGATGGTGCAAGCCCCCGGATTTATCCGTGGAATCAATCCAAAATCCAAAATCTAAAATCTAAAATCGAATGACAGCTAAAAATTTGCCAGCAAGCGGAGCTAAAGCAAGTAAAAAACCGAAATTGCCAGCATCCATTTTGCTACCGAGGATAGTAATTTACAGTGCGGTTGTGGCTGGCATCATCGCATCATTTTACGACTTCCAACTTAATAAACTTTCCATCTCCAGCAGTACGGAATATTCACAACCAAAAAAATATCTTGGTAGCCTCAATAGAGGGCAGCAAGCTTACTTTTTAGAAAACGGTCACTTTAGCGATGATATTGCCAAATTAGGTTTAGGAATTAAAGAACAAACCGATGACTATAATTACACGATCGTATCATCAATGGGTCCGGTGCAAACATTACAAAATCAGCGAGAAGCCGCACAATATGAAAGTGCGATCGCGATTGCAAAACCTAATGATATGAGTACGGGAAAATCCTATACTGGTGCAGTATTTGCTTTTAAAGAAAAGGATAGCAATAGCATAACAACTGTTGCTGCAATTTGCGAGAGCGATGGAATGAATGCCAGTTATTCAGCTACTTGGAATCCACCAACTTTTGACGGCAGAGAAATTCACTGCCAGCCGGGAACAACGATGCTATATCCTGCTCGAAAAATTGGTTGGTAGTGCCGATTTTAATTCCATATAAGTAGGTAGGTGCAAATAAACCAAGCTGTGTAACAAAGTATTAAGCGCCAGGAAACTTTGGGATTGCTTCGCTTCACTTCGTTACGCTCGCAATGACACAACTATGAATTTTCGCAGCGACTTACTTATCTGCGAACTAAAGTCCATACTACGAACCTGGCGGACTCAAGTCCCCACTAGGAACTAATTTTACAGTTTTAAGGTAAAACCTTGAAACTATTTTGCGCCACTTTTTGACTTTCTAAGTAAAATTGAAACTTCCAATCTCCCGGCTTGTCACCCTTTTTAAAATTGTACCAACACCAAGTATTTAATCGATCGCCCGTCGTTCTTAAATAAGATTGACTTTGGGCTGCGAATTTTCCTTGAGGATTCACCACCTTACAATAACCTTTATATTCTCCTTCTGGCAAGTTAGCAGCATTTACAGCAAAATAGACTTTTTTGTTTTGTTTCAAAGACCAAACATCTCTAAGTTTTCTCGATTCTAATTCATCAGTTAACATTACTTGAGTCTGAGGGTTCAATTTTTGTTCTGATACTTTTGGTTGAAATTGTACTGCCGTTTGAGGTGCGGGTGATTTCCAGAAAAGCGGGATCAAAACAGCAGCAACTGCTGTTAATACTCCGACTGATATCAGTACGGGTTTTAAGTTGTTTTGCTGCTGCACTACTTCGAGGGGAATCAAAGCATTGAGAGCTGCATCTGCAGAAGGATAGCGGTGTTTAAAATTAGGTTCCACCATTTTTTGCAGCCAGTCAAGAAACTCTGGAGTTAGCTGCGGTAAGCGGTGTTTAAAATTAATTCGCCCCGTCTCGTCCATCAAGCTGCCAATTTCAGTAGAATTGATGCCGATTAACAAGCAAATTAGTGTTGCCCCAAGACTGTATAAATCCGATGCAACTGTTAGCTGGCGGTTGAACATTTGTTCGGGCGGCATAAAGCCCAAAGTACCTTTCACAACGCTGCTGGCAGCCACTTCTCCCCCACCAATTCTAGCAAATCCAAAATCGACAAGGCTAACATTCAGGCGATCGTCCACCAAGATATTTTCCGGTTTTAAATCTCTGTGAATTACTGGCGGAACTCGGTTTTGCAAGTATTTCAGAATTTCTAATACAGAGATAGCAATTTGCTTGGTTCGCTGCGGTGTGAGCTGGCGCAAAGTTGCGAGAGAATCAGCATTTTTATATTCCTGAACCATGCAGAAACCCGATGCAGTTTGGAAGGAATCTAAATAGCGGGGGATGTGAGGATGATCCAGTTCTCGCAAAATCTGAATTTCTTGTTCGCAAGCTTGATATTCAGCCCAATTAGCGCCTGTTTGGGCAAATTGAAATTGTTTTACTGCGACGGAACGTTGGGTATTAATTTCAGTAGCGAGATAGGTAACTCTACCGCCGGCGCGATTGTGTCCGAGTTCGCGAGTTACTTGATAGCCGTAGTTGGAAAAGTCAGGAAAAGCGTTCATAAATTTTTCAGGTTTGTAGTGAGGACTTCAGTCCTCAAAAAGTTCGTAGTAAGGACTTCAGTCCTTAAAAATTTCGTAGTAAGAACTTCAGACTTTAAGGACTAAAGTCCTTACTACGAACAACTTTTTACGGTTTTACTAAATTTGGTCGAGATTTGTGATAGGTAGCAATAATTTTTTTGCGCTTAAACGCTATCAAATTGAGTAAGGGAATAGCGGTGACGGCGAGAGGAGCGATCGAAATTCCTCCGACAAGTAAAAGTTCCATAAGTTCTACCGAATCTATATTATTTGCCAATTTGAAAAACAGTTGCAATACGGTTCCTAAGCTGATGCAAAATCCAGCGGTAAGAAAGGCGAGTGTCACAGCATCTTGTTTCAAGAAACCTTTTTTAATGCGATCGGAAATTCCAGGTTTAGCTAAATTAAAAACTATCAACCAACAAAAGGAACTAAACAAAATCAGAATTATCAGGTAAATGTTAATCCCTAAAGATTGCGATATCCCCAAATCTAATCCCAGGGCAAGCGAAGATATAAGCGAAAATATAAGAGTCAGTCCCAAAACAGCAAGTCCCCAAAGTGTCAAAGTCCAACTACTGGCAACACTACCGGCAGAACCACCAATTAAAGCTGATGACACAAAGCAAACTAATAAAGGAATGGTTTCGATCGTATTATAGTCCAAATTAATTGCGCTAAATGGGGAAAAAGCGAATGTTAATACCCACATAGCTGTAACTCCCAAGCTGGCTCCAGAAACGGCTCCAAACCAATTGATTTCTGTTCCATTTACTTCAGCAGAGAGCGTCTTTTCCGCTGCTATAAATCCAGTAACAAGCGAAGAAATTAAAAACATCGATAAAAACAGTGGATGGATTGCGCAACTCAACAGCCCACCGACGAAAACAAACACTAACATGAACAGCAGTCTTTTTTTAGACAAAGATAGCGTTGGTTCGGATTCTGGAAGGCGAGCAGTTTTTACTTGAATTGCAACTTGATAAGTGTGTGGTTCAGAATTAGTGTGGAGGATAATTTGGCGTTGATAAGTTTGGCTTGCCAGCAATTTGTTCGTATCTACCACAATCTGACATTCCAATTCGTTGCTTTCAAATGAGGGCGGTTCAAAGGAGATCCAAGAATGGTCGTAGGGTGTGTGCGGCGGATCGTTCGGATGCGGCGCGACTTCCCATCTTCCTGTTAAAATTGTATCGGGAATGGGATTGCTAATGGTAAGAGTTCGCGTTATAATTTCACCATATTCAGTGGCCTTGAATTTCAGTCGATCGCGCTCAATCCTAACTTTCGGCAAGTTACTAACATCCAAAGATTCTAATGCAGTTAAAGCATCAGCAGCCGACTGATATCTATCTTGAATTCTCGGTGCTACCATCCTCTCCAACCAATTCATCCAACCTTGCTGCAACGGCGGTACTAAATGCCGAAAATGAATGCTGTAATTCGCATCAATTAAATTTCCCACATCCGCAGATTTCGTCCCAGTTAACAAACAAATTAACGTGATTCCCAAGCCGTAAAGATCCGAAGCTTTAGTTA
>JBOFTL010000402.1:0-6181 GCA_051652045.1 Microcoleus sp.
CTATTGCTTAAAATAAAGAACCTTAACTTCGGAATCAACGTGCTTAAGTTCCGGCTCCTACCGCAAATTCTATTTGCTAGTTATTGCTTGAGTTAAAAACCTTAAGTTCGGGATAAATATCCTTAAGTTACGGATATGGCAGCAAATTTAATCATTGAGATCCCCCTAAATCCCCCTTAACAAGAGGGACTTAAAGAACTTCCAGTCCCCCTCTTCTTAAGAGGGCTAAGGGAGATTTAGATCTTAGGGCTTACGCACGAGAGATGAGAAACCGGGTTTCCTCATAAATTTCTCGTTGAGAATCTGAGATTTTTCAAAGAAACCCGGTTTCTGTGCCACATTCCGATCGAAGAAACCCGGTTTCTATGCCAAAGTTAAATCTAATGCTCGCACAGCACTCGGGATGTCTCAAAACAATTTTTTATTGGCAAGTGCGGTATTTGATGTGATAAACCAAACCGCGATGTGCCAAATCGAAGGAATCAACGCTAGCTGAGCCCGCACCGCTAGCTGTCATCGCAGCATTCACGCGCATATTTACGCTGTCGCCGCAACGCGACCAAACATCGGCTACAGTGGTTAAGCTATCTCGGACGTTGTAGTTAGTTTCACCGTTGAAGGTTCGAGAGAAAACGGGGCCGCGAGTACCAGCAAAAAAGTATTCTGCTCGCAAACTTCCTGTAGTCTTAGGAGCAACGTAACCGCGATAGTCGGCGTCGTAGAGAGAAATTTGGAAGCCTTGAGGTACTTTAATCGGAATGCTCAAATTGCAGCTTTTCCGAGTTTGTGTCGAGACATTGCCTTGAGCGACAAACTTATCAAATAGAATAGTTAGTTCTTGGCCGTCGGGGCTGACGCTGACGCTGGCCGATCGATCGGGACAGCCGCTACCGCCGTAGCTGGCACCTAAAATTTGCACTTTCTGTTGGGCAAAGGCGGGGGTAATAGAACCAGTCATTAATGCTGTGGCTAGCAAGAGTTTTACAAACTTCATGGATGTTGTCCTTAATTAATTTTTGTGTTAAGATAACCCTGAATAATTCCAGGAATATTTAGGCAATGCTTCCCCGATCTGGAGATAGCAAGCCTTAACAGAACGAGCCGTCAAACGCTGACTTATAGCTGCAGATCTGTACTTAGGTTCTGGATTTTTGGAGTAGCATGAATTTCTCAAAAAATCCCTGTTTTATATCGATATTTCTAAGATTCGCCGCAGTGATAAACCCTTCCGGAGGATTCGAACGCCAAATTTCTCATTACCGCACTCTAGCCCGATCGCGAGGCAGCGAGAAAGATGAAGTTTCGTAACAAACAGACTTGAATAAAAAACGGTTTGCAGTGAGGACTTAAGTCCGCAGGCTTTTGCGGGCTGAAATCCTCACTACGAACTAATCTGGTTACAGTCGATCGACCCGATCCGATTTTATGTTACGGACACCAAGTCCTTACTGCGAACTAATCCGATCGCATCTAAAATCTCAAATCTCAAATCTAAAATCCCATGCCTAGTAAAGTTATTGTTATCGATCATCCCTTGGTGCAGCACAAGTTAACCTTGATGCGACAAACTCAAACTAGCACTGCGAAATTTCGCCAACTTTTGAAGGAAATCGGAATGCTGTTAGCCTATGAAGTGACGCGAGATTTGCCGCTGAAATACGAACAGATAACAACTCCGATCGCCCCGACGCTAGCACCCGTATTAGCCCCAGAAAAAAAATTGGTAGTGGTTTCAATTATGCGCGCCGGTCAGGGACTTTTAGAAAGTATTTTAGAACTGATTCCGTCGGCGAGAGTGGGACATATCGGTTTGTATCGCGATCCGACTACATTGATGTCGATCGAATATTATTTTAAAGTTCCTGAAGATATCGAACACCGAGATGTTTTAATTGTCGATCCCATGCTAGCAACTGGCAATTCCGCAGTGGCGGCGGCAGATAGAATCAAAGAACTCAATCCTAAATCGATTAAGTTTATGTGCTTGCTGGCGGCACCCGAAGGAATCGCACACTTTCACGAACAGCATCCCGACGTGCCCGTGTATGCAGCAGCAATTGACGAACGCCTCGATGAATCCGGTTATATTGTACCGGGACTTGGAGATGCGGGCGATCGACTTTACGGCACTCTTTAAGTTGATAGTCGATCGTTGAGAGTTGACAGTTTAAATATTTGATTTTAATTCAAAAATTGTCTCTCTTAATTAAATTAGTTTGCAAATTATTAATAATGATTAATAGTGAATTTTTTTTTCAAGGAGTTCGATCGCGATCGCACGATATCATGCTGTATACTCAAATACATTAATTTGACAATCAATGTCATACCATAGATCGTGATTGGATTTCAGTTTGCCAAGTAAATTGTAACGATTGAATATTTGGGAAAACCCATAGCCCGCACGGATTGCAAAAATTTGGCAAACTCAATTCTGAACCTGCATCGATCGGATGTATTTACCGCATATTTAGGGTGATTTAGTGTATTTAGCACGCATACTTTCCGAACAAGTTCATACAATAGGTTTGCAGTCTTAATTGTTGGCAATCTGCTACTAACAATTTTTCAATGAGGAAAAACAATGGATACTACAGCACCGAAGGATGCTCGGCATCAACCTGTCGAACAACTGAAAATTACAAACATCAACAGTGCAGAGTTCGATCGTTGGGCGAAAGCTGTGAAACGTCAAATGATTGCCGCCCTTTCTAAAAAAGGCGATCTCTAATATCTCAATGATTTTTGCGCGCAATTTCTGTAAGGTTTGTTAACAAAATTTTGGTGTGGTTTGTTGTCTGAATTGTTTGATAAGAGGACTAGATACAGCCTACTGATGTTGTATCTCCTCCTCTTTTAAAACCGGATTTTTACCCAGCTTGCGCGATTTTAACTCCCAAATTCCGGTTTAAATACCCCCTTTTATTAGTAACTTCTCCATCCTGCGATCGCAGAGGTAATAAATCGTATTTAGCATGAGTTATTTGTCAATAGTCAATTGTCAATCTATTTATCAACTATCAACTCTCAACGATCGATCGATCGCGAGCGGGGACGCTCGCACTACAACTCTCAACTCTCAATCAATCGATCGCGAGCGGGGACGCTCGTACTACAACTCTCAACTATTCAAGATCGCCTGTCAACAGCAGCCAGAAGTCGCAGCATTCCATCTTGAAACTGCAACGCTTTCACAGTTCCCACGGCAACTCTTTGCTGACCGTTATCTGCAGCCACTTCAATCTTAATTTGCGGGTCAGCCAGCAAGCCCAGCCGCCCCCACAACCACCTCACTTGAGTAGCAGGAAAAGAGTTCAATTCCACATCAGCAAACGGCGCATTAACCCAGCGGTTGCCATCATAAAAACTCGCCACCTGCACTTGATACCAAACTTGTTGCTGATTCAATATTAACTCATTTTTAGCAGAAGGTTCCAGCCATTCAGCGGGATTGATACTGTTAACCAAAGCAGCCGAACCCATAATTTGGCTTTTGCGTTCCTCCAAACTTTCGCCAACAGAAATCGCCTCATCAAGTTTATTAATCAAACTTCTAATTTTACTCCTCGTTTCTGCATCAGTATACGACTGTTGGTCCAACCAATTCATCCCCTCCCGAGTCCCATCTTGAGAAGCTACAATTAGCGTTCCCCAAGCCTTAACATCCGCATCATTCGGACTCACTCTCAAAGCAGCATCGACGCGGTTCAAAAGGCGTCTGCCGTCATTTTTGAGGGTTTTAGAAATTTCATAACTGTTGCTCAAATCGGCTTCAAATACCAGCAAAGCATCTTTCCAGCGACCGTCAATTAACTGTGCCAAAACTTGCTGTCCCGGACTCGCCCAAGAAGCCAAAGCCTGAGCCCGAGTAATTTTAGCGTGAAATTCGATCGTATCTAATTGAGCTTGCGCTACAGTAGGCCAATTCACGCCCGCCTTAGCCTTAGCAGCCCGCATGACATTTAAACCAGGGGACCACAACCCACTTTTTGCCAGTCGCAGCCCATTTTTGTAAGTCTCGTCATTGAAAGCAAATTCTTCCAAAGAAATCGCCGTTAACTGAACGGGATTCGGCACAAACTTGCGCGAACCAACCTGATAAATTATAAATTGCGGTTCCAAACCAACTGTTTGGTCGATCGCCAATTGCGGATTTGACCCTTGAACGATTTGCTGCCAATTCGGCGGTTGTCCGGCCACACTCACCCAATCCAACAGCGAGATTAAATGATTTTGGCTGGGGTTGTAGCGAACTACCTGTCCGTAGGGAATTTTCTTATCGCCCCGCACCAATTTACCGCTGACATTAAACCAAACTCCCGAAGTTGGTGCTTTCCCATCAAAGCGACGCAATTCAGTTAGCGGCAGTGGCTGATTCGACCCTCGATCGTCAGCATCATCTAAAGAAGCGATCGCAAAAGATTCCGCAGGACCTTCTACATTCACGGAACTTGCTAGCTGAAAATGGCGCTCGTTCTCAGCATCTCTACCGGGAACTTGTACTTGTTTGTATACCCGAAGTTCGACAATTTGACGGCAAGGATTTTTGCAGGAAGTAGCAGCATTGACAGTCTTTTCTACCATGACCGGCAGCAGCATATCGACAATCGCATCATCTCCTGATTTATAAACAGGAAGCGGTAGGGGATCTCCGGCAGTAAATCCCAATTTGCGGAGGTCAGCTTTGATGCGATCGAGAGTTTGGATCGAATCTCTGGTACCCAGGGGGAGGCGCGACCATCCAGGGACAAACTGAGAGATTAACTTGTTGCTGTTAGGATCGACAATTAATTGATAAGCCAGCAAAGCACCACCTCCCATCAAAGCAGCACAGGAACACAAGATGGCGAGGGCTGTCAAATTAGCAAGAAATCTGGCCCAACGATATCTCATCCTTGGGGATGGGGCGCTATTTTCGGATGGGTGACCGGGAAACTGGGATGCTTGAAGGTGTTGCGATCGGCGGCGGCGGCGGCGTCTCGTTGGAGGGGGAGCAACTTTTGCGGGTTCTAGGGGTTTGACTCGACGCTTTGAGGGGTTAAATTTGTGTTCCATCGTCCAATTTTTTAGGAGTTTAAAATTTAGAATTTAGAGATTAAAATTGCAATACTCGATCGTATTGCCGACCTACGATATCCCAGTTGTATTGGCTTTCGACGAGCGATCGCGCATTCCGAGACAATTCCTCTCTTAAGTGTCGATCGTCAAACAAACTGGTAATCGCCTCAAGATACTCCCGAACTTCGTTCGCCCGCAAGGCCGTCGGCAATTGCCCGCCACCACCGACAGGCAAACCTTCCAAACCCCGATCGCTCGCTACAACGGGCACTCCCGCAGCCATCGCCTCCAAAGTTTTATTTTTGATCCCAAAACCAATTCGCATCGGCACTACGCACACAGCAGCTTGATGCAAATATTTTGCCATTCTTTGAACCCTCCCTACTACTTTAATTCCTGGGCGCGCCCCCAAAGCTAGCACCTCCGGAGCTGGCGAAGTTCCGACTAAAGTTAGGGTAGTCTCGGGAAATCGCTGCTGCAATAAAGGGAGCACTTCCAAACTCAGAAACCGTACTGCGTCAATATTAAATAAATTATTCATTGCCCCGGCAAAAATTAAGGTGTAACCTCCCGGATCGGCTGCACGATAAGGAAATTCTGCCAAATCCACGCCGTTAGGAATGACATCAATTGATGGCACGCTGAGGGCGGACACGCTTCGGGCGGAGGGGGGCGGGACGGGCACGGGGGCACGGGCGGGTACGGGGACACCGCCCCTACGAGAATCCGGAGGCGACAGCAATTCTAACAGTTGCTGCCTATCTGTTTCGGTGGTGGTCACAATGCGGGAGAATTTAGTGCAGTAGCGTTGTTCGTAGCGGGCTAGCAGGGGTAAATTGAGTCGATCGCGCCAAGGCTTTTCAGAAGCGCCGGCTGCTAAGATTTGCCTGCAAGTTCCCCAAACGGAACTGTGAATGTTTGCCACTGTCAGCACTTTTTCTCGCCATTCGGGGCGCACGTAAATCTCGTTAACGCTGTGTTCGCAGGTAACAACATCGCATTTTCCGGCTGCTACCAACTCGTCGGCCCAATACTGCATTGCTGGTGAGTAGCTTGAAAGTACGTTAGGGGGTGTCCCAGACAGCACGAATTGACTGAATCTGTGCAGCTTTCCCAGTATCTC
>JBOFTL010000403.1:0-3141 GCA_051652045.1 Microcoleus sp.
ACTGCGAACAAATATCAAACACGTTCGTGGAAAGTCCGTTGAATTACATCTAATTGTTGTTCGCGGGTAAGCTTGATGAAATTCACCGCATAACCGGAGACGCGAATTGTTAGTTGCGGGTATTTTTCTGGATGTTCCATCGCATCTAATAAGGTCGATCGATCGAGCGCGTTAACATTGATATGATGGCCGCCATCGTGGAAGTAACCATCCAACAATGAAACTAGATTATTTGTTCGATCGCCCTCAACTGAACCCAAAGCTTGCGGTAGAATTGAAAAAGTATTGGAAATGCCATCTTGACAATCTTTGTAAGGCAGTTTTGCTACAGAAGATAAAGATGCGATCGCCCCGCAACAATCTCGTCCGTGCATGGGATTAGCACCAGGTGCAAAGGGTTCTCCAGCTTTGCGTCCGTCAGGGGTGCTGCCAGTTTTTTTGCCGTAAACTACGTTAGAGGTAATTGTCAGTACCGATTGAGTCGGTACGGCGTCACGATATGTTTTGTGCTGGCGAATTTCGTTCATGAAATTTTCCACAAGTTCCACGGCAAAACTATCGACTCGATCGTCATTGTTGCCGTATTTGGGATAGTCTCCTTCCGTTACGTAATCTACTGCTAAACCTCGATCGTCCCGAATCACTTTCACTTTGGCGTATTTAATCGCCGATAGGGAATCTGCTACTACAGAAAGTCCGGCAATTCCGCAGGCCATCGTGCGGTAAACATCGCGATCGTGCAATGCCATTTCCAGGCGTTCGTAGCAGTATTTGTCGTGCATATAGTGGATGACATTCAACGTATTGATATAGGTTTTTGCCAACCACGCCATCGTGTCTTGGAACCGCTTGCTGACTTCATCATAATCGAGATATTCCGAGGTAATCGCCGGGAAAGGCGGGGCAATTTGTTCGCCGGACTTCTCATCTTTGCCGCCGTTAATCGCATACAGCAAGGTTTTGGCTAAGTTCACCCGCGCGCCGAAAAATTGCATTTGCTTGCCAATTCGCATTGCGGAAACGCAACAGGCGATCGCGTAATCATCGCCGTATTCTGGACGCATTAAATCGTCGTTTTCGTACTGAATCGAACTCGTATCGCTGGATACTTTGGCGCAGAATTGTTTGAAGTTTTCCGGCAAGTTTTCCGACCACAAAACCGTGAGGTTCGGTTCCGGTGCCGTACCGAGATTGGAAAGGGTATGCAGGAATCGGAAACTGTTGCGAGTTACCAATGTTCTGCCGTCGTTTCCCATGCCCCCGATCGACTCTGTTACCCAAGTCGGATCGCCGGAAAATAGTTGGTTGTAGTCGGGAGTTCGCAAAAATCTTACCATGCGAAGCTTCATTACAAAATGGTCGATCGATTCTTGCAATTCTGATTCTGAAGTTTTTCCTTGTCGCAAATCGCGATCGAAATAAATATCTAAAAATGTCGAGACGCGGCCGAGAGACATTGCCGCCCCATTTTGTTCTTTTACTGCTCCCAAATAGCCAAAATACACCCATTGAACTGCTTCTCGCGCGTTGGCTGCGGGCTTGCCAATATCGCAGCCGTATTTAGCAGCCATTTCTTTCAGTTCAAACAAAGCTCGAATTTGCTCTGACAACTCTTCCCGCAGGCGAATTGTTGCTTCGTCCATCGCCTGAAATTCGAGGGATTCTTGCTGTTGTTTCTTATCGTCAATCAGTCGATCGACTCCGTACAAAGCAACGCGGCGGTAATCGCCGATAATCCGTCCCCGCCCGTAAGCATCCGGCAAACCCGTGATGATACCGGAACGCCTCGCCAAACGCATTTCGCGAGTGTAAGCGTCGAATACACCGTCGTTGTGAGTTTTGCGATATTTGGTAAATATCTCTTCAGTTTGCGGGTCGAGTTTGTAGCCGTAAGCTTCTAAACCTGCTTTGACTGTGCGGATGCCACCAAAGGGTACGATCGCGCGTTTTAAAGGTCGATCTGTTTGCAAACCTACGATTTTTTCTAAGTCGCGATCGATGTATCCTGCTGCATGGGCCGCGATCGATGCGGGTACTTTTGTATCGACATCTAATATGCCTTTTTCCCGCTCTTGTTTCATTAATTCCAGAACTTGCTGCCAAAGCTGCTGGGTTGCTTCTGTTGGTGCTGCGAGAAATTCTCCATTCCCTTCATAGGGGCTGTAATTCTTTTGGATGAAGTCTCTGACGTTGATTTCTGTCGTCCAATTGCCTTCAGTAAAGCTCTGCCATTCTGCAAGCATATCTGCAAACATAGCTTTCACCTCAATTTTGTGTTAGCGATCGCTCCAGGACTTACGCAAAAATCATTTTTTTTACTATCTTTAGTGGTAAGGTGCGCACTGCAAGCCCTACAAATAAAGTCGGTGCGTAAGTTTTAAGCTCTTTTCTGTTCTCGCTATGCTTATTATAAATTTACTGTGAATAACTGAAATTATGAGAACGCGATTTGTTGCAAAACTTTACCTTGATTAAATTGTCACGATTCATATATATAGCTAGCTCGCAGACCTTGTATTTTCTAGTTGGTTCTGCTACGATCGAATCAGATCGCAACTAACAGTTGGGAAACTTAAATGTTGTTTAATAGTTGGTCGATCGATGAGATTTTATTCAGTAACAGCTCAGCTCCGCAAGCAAGTAGAAAAACAGTAGCAAAACAGCAGAGAAATAGCAGAAAAATAGCAGAAAAATAGCAGAAAAAAAAGTTGGCTGTCGATCGAATAATCTCGATCGGCAGTAGGGCAACATTAATTGCAGGTTAATTCACCTGAGATCTCGATCGAACCCAGAAACTGGGTTTTTGGCAAGAACTCTGCATCAAAGCAAATATTTTTCGTCAAAAACCCGGTTTCTTCCACGACCTGTTGAGAATATAGCGCTTGCAAATCATTTGTGAAGTTCTTAACTCCCTCCCCTTAGCAACTACGGTGTATACACAAGTTATTTGAGTTGCTGCGTAGTCCCTTTACCCCACCCCAGCCCTCCCCTTATAAAGGGGAGGGAGCAAAAGCCCTTTATAAAGGGGGGTTGGGGGGGTAAACCAACCTAAAACGACGTCCAATCGACTTGTGTGTACACCGCAGCCCCTTAGCAAGGGGAGGGTTGGGGTGGGGTAAAAATTTTACGACTCATTTAGGA
>JBOFTL010000404.1:0-5962 GCA_051652045.1 Microcoleus sp.
ATCGTATGAACCGGAAATCGCTGTCTTGCCATCGGCTGCGATCGCCACGGCACTTACCGGGCTACTATGACCGATGAGGGTTCTAAGTTCGGTGCCTATCTCGGTGTCCCAGATTTTCAGGGTTTTATCGTATGAACCGGAAATCGCTGTCTTGCCATCGGCTGCGATCGCCATTGCTGTTACCGGGCTACTATGACCAGTAAGGGTTCTAAGTTCGGTACCTGTCTCGGTGTCCCAGATTTTCAGGGTTTTATCGTATGAACCGGAAATCGCTGTCTTGCCATCCGGTGCGACCGCCACTGCTTTTACCCCGAGAGTATGACCGACAAGTGTCCGCAATGCCCCTTCATTTGCCCGCTCTAAATTAGCCTTCAAGGGCCGCAACCACAGACTATCTTTCGACTGCTTAGCCTGTTCCAACATCCCCTGAATCTCTGGCATTTCAAAATCCAGCAACCTCCCCAACAAATGCCCAGCCAATTGCGTTTTATCCCTCTCCAAAACGTGCGCCGACTTCCGAATCGCCCCCTGAATCAACCCCAAACTTTCCCCTTGCCTCTCCGACAACAAAACATCAGAAACCCTCGCCAAATCGTAATCCTCAATTAACGCTTGCACCCCCAACAAATCCAACTTCGCCTCAATAAAACCAAAATCCGTCACCCAACGATAATAACGATCGAACTCTCGCGAAGTTTCCACAAAATCCCTGGGTTGATACTTCAAAAAATATTCTCGGTCCGATCGACTTTGCTGCGACAACCACACACCCAAATCGCTCATAGCGGCGCTCCTTTTAACCTGTTATCCATACCTTGGCGGTTGAGCTTTTCAACATCAATACCCGCAGATTGCACCGTTTCATCTTTTGCCAAAAAGTCGCGAAAACTGTTGTGATAGATGCTGTAGCGAATTTCGCCCTCAACTTGCTGCTGCCGCAAAAACGACTCCCATTTCTTCAACACCTGCTGCACTTTTAAATCCTTTTCCCCTACCGATTTCGCAATCCAGCCGCGAGAAACAGCTTCCCGCGCTTTCGAGATGACATAGATAATCTTAACCTTCATCTCCAGCAGCGGATCGTCTTCCCGCCCCATCATTTGCATCCAATGCTTTGCATAATATCCTGTCAACTCCCGCGGCAAATCTTGCAAAGCAATATCCCCGTACTCGCCGCTTTCGATATCATTCAGTACGTAGCGGAGATACATAAAATTGTTCTGGCTTTGTTCTGCCACCGCCGCTACAAAATCTTGCCGAGTCAAATTATGACTGGCAATCCAATTCTGAATTGATGCGCTGTTGGCGGTGCGCTTGGCAATATAAGCCTGAGAATCTTCCAGGCTTTCTGCACTGTACTCCATCAAATCAAACACCTGATGGTTGACCGGCATCGGCAAAGATTCCCGCCGCTTGGAAACAATAAAATAAACGTTCTCCGGCAAAACTTCGGGCAAATACAGAACATTGCTGTCTTTGGTTTGCGAAGTTCGATCGACTTCATCGAGAGCATCCACCACAAAAATCAACTTTTTGCCGCCCCATTTAGCGCTAGCTTCATTCAACAACCGCCCTAAAAAATTGCCATTAGCCGTCGCATTTTCCGGCAGTTGCGGATACTTATCCTGAAGCTTGCAGCCTTGGATTAACTGAAGGCAAGCATTTTCTAAAAAAGTTTTAGCCTCAATAATTCCGTCCGATCGCGAGTTAAAATGAGTAATGCAGCGCCGTCGCAAACTCAGCACCAAAGCTGCCATAATCGAACTTTTCCCAACCCCCGGATCGGCTTCTAAAACAAAATAGCCTTTCTGATTCTTCTGCAAAAAATCTCTAATAGCTTCAAATACAAATTTGCGCCCCGTAAAATCTTGAATTCTGTCTTTAATAATCGTCTCCGACTCCAAAGGAATCGGCAAACTGGGCGCGGCAGTATCGACAAATCTTGCCATCAACTCGCGATTTTGCGCCAACTGGGCCCGAATTACAATTTCGATCGCCCTCAGCCGCGCCATAACTTCGCAAATTTGCTCCCGCGTTGCCAAAGCCTCCAACTTTTGCAAAACTTCCCCATTTTGCAGCCCCAAACTTTTCAATTCCGCCAAAGTTTCCCGATGCAAAGTCAACTGCATTCCCGCAAATTGTCTGCCGCCAGTTTCCGCATCTTGTTTCAGCACTTCGCGAAACGCTTTCGGAAAAGATTCGTGCAGTTTCCCAGCCGCATGAGCGATCAATTCGGGATGCAAATTTTTCTGTTCTGATGCCGCAAAATCCGTCAAAAAATCTTGCCAATCTCGCACAGTCAATCCGGTAACTTCCACAAATCGATCGGGATCTGGCGAAAAAATCTTAGCAAGTTGGTCGTCAGTAAAATGTAAAGTAGCGGAAGTGTCAGTTGCAGCATCAATTTTCACCCAGTAATCGACAGTTTTCTGAGCTAAGTATTTGAAATCGCTTTCGGGATAACGTAAATTATTGCGTTCGGTAATGGCAAGTATTTCATCAGAATCAGCAATTTTTTCGAGGAGACGGCTAATAGCTTCTCCAGCAGCCGCAGTCAAATCGCCATTTTTAAGAATATCCGCATTTTTTCCAACTCGTTGCGCCAACTTGTTACCCAATTCACCCGCCGTAATATTGCCGACAATACTAGCCGCAATAGTTGCCAAAACGCCAACCCCGAATACTCCTACAGGGCCGCCAAGTATCGGTGCTGCCATCGTTGCTGCGGGGCCGCCCAAGAGGGCGCTGGAGATACACTGGCCGACGGCGTATACGGCACTACATCCGAGTAGCCGAGTTTTGGTACTTGCAATATTAATTGCCATATAGAATATTTGTAAATTAGAGCGAAAAGCGATGATTTATCATATCAAATTATGGTCAGGTTCGTAGTAAGGACTTCAGTCCTTGTTTTTGAGGACTGAAGTCCTCACTACGAACCGTAAAACCCGCCCCCACTAAAAGACTTAATCTACCAGTCGGCGGAGGCAGACTTCGTGCGTGTAGTTGGGGGTGAAAATCGAATAACGAGCGTAGCATATTCGATTTTGCACCCCCAAAGCGGTTTCAACCGCCGAGTTATATTGGACAATACTACAATTAAAAATCCGGTTCCGCAGCCAAAAGCTCGATCGACAAGTCCATTTGTTCTTTACCCAGCACTAAAAATTTTTCGCACTCTTGCAAGCACTCCGCAGCGATGGCAAATTGCTCGAAAACTTCCTCTAATGGCAATTCTCCAGATTCCACTCGATCGATAATTGCTTCGATGCGATCGACCGTTGCTTCGTAACTCCATTCTGGTTGATTTTGTGATTGATTTTGTGACATATCGATCGGGCTGATACTACTAAATACAAATTTGCTACATCATTGATAAATCTTTCGCGGGACGGCAGAGTAATTGCGATTGCTTCGCTGTCGCTCGCAATGACAATATAGGCTTTCTGGCGATTGATAAATCTTTCGCGGGGCGACAGAGTAATTGCGATTGCTTCGCTGTCGCTCGCAATGACAATATAGGCTTTTTCAAATAGATGAGGAACACTTTGGTAATTGGTAATCGATCGAGATAAGACCTCACTTACATGATAACAGCTATAATTGGGGCGATCGCACTTATTCCCCATCCAAAATTTCTACAATTTTAACTCTCAAACTGCCCCGATTCAACTTCACAGTCAATTCTTCTCCCAATGCCAAGCCGTAAGTTTGAGTAACCGCAATTCCATTACTTTGAATTACCGCTGCATAACCTCTTTGCAAAACCGCCGCCGGATTTAATGCTGACAATTTTTCTTGCAAAACCTCCAGTTTTCCTGCTGCTTGCTGCAAACTTCGAGAAGTAACTGGCAAGCGTTTTAACCGATTTTTCAACAGTTGCAAGCGCCTTTCTTCCCCCTGCAATCTACCCCGCACCGCACTTGTTAAATCGATCGCCCTTTGTTGGTGTTCCAGGTAAAGATTTGCTAAAATCGGTACGGCTAGTTCCGCCGCCGCCGTCGGAGTGTGGGCGCACTTATCTGCAACTAAATCGGCGAGAGATTCATCTCGCTCGTGTCCGATACCTGTAATAATTGGAATTCTACAATTCGCGATCGCCCTGACAACTCTCTCGTCATTAAAACAAGCCAAATCCTCCGCAGCACCGCCCCCCCGCCCTAAAATAATTACCTGGGCCCTACCGTCCAATTCTACCCGCTCGATCGCCCGGACAATCTCCGCAGCAGCAAACTCTCCCTGCACCCCAGCCGGCGACAGCAGCACCCGCAAACCGGGATATCTTTGATTTAGAGTGCGCTGAATGTCCCCCCAAGCCGCAGCAGTATCGGAAGTCACCACCGCCACAACCTGCGGGTGTGTAGGAATCGGGCGTTTTCTGGCAGGATCGAAAAAACCCTCAGCCTCCAAACGAGCTCGCAATTGCTGCAACTGCAAAGCCTGCAATCCTTCCCCCGCCGGCAGCGATTGCCAAACAGTCAACTGGTATTCGCCGCGATTTTTGTAAACTTTGAGGCTGCCTAAAACTAGCAACTGTTCCCCTTTTGCAGGCAGTTGCGCCAATTTTGGGCGCTGAGAATGCCACACCACGCAGCGAATTGCAGCACTTTTGTCGGGCTCGGTGAGGGTGAAAAAGCAACCGCTGCGGTGCTCGGAAATACTCGACACCTCGCCTGTCACCCACACCAACCGCAAATAGCGATCGTTCTCTAATAAATCTTGCAGGTATAATGTTACTCCGGCAACAGACAGTGCTGTCTCGGCCAAAATTCGATCGGGAAGGATGGAAGTCATGGGATTTTAGATTTTAGATTTTAGATTTTAGATTTTAGATTGATTTTAGATTTTAAGCTGTTTTGCATTTAAACTGGGATTTTTGAGCGCCAGAGCCCTTGCTGTACTTGGAATGCTCGATCGATTTAAATGCGAAGCAGCTTAGATTGTTTTAGATTTTAGATGATGATGCGTTAGCTAGTTCGGCGGGAATCCCCACACTATATCGTTTACAGATTGGTGTGGGATGAAAGCCCGGTTGATTGAGGTGAGATGGCTGACCCAGAAAGCGCAGCAACAGGGAAGTCATCACCGCCGAAATCGACAATTTTTGATATCATTGAACTACAGTGGGGCTGGACCTGTTCCTCACTATAAAACGCCGTAGAGAGAAACAATTTGGAGTATCTCGAAGGAAGATCTCGATATCCTTAACAGGACTCAGATGCCCAAACTATATTGCTTGCAATTAGTGTGGGAGGGTCACTATATTTAAGGAATTTGTGTGGGGGTCGATCGTCTTCGAGAGCAACACTTGCGGGCGATAGCAAAACCCCTCGCACTAATATCTCATCTTTCGCTCTTAATTAAGCTCGCACTAATATCAACTGTAAAATCTTCCTTCTTCCCTCTTCCTTCTTCATTCTTCCTTCTTCCTTCTTCCTTCTTCCTTCTTCCTTCTTCCTTCTTCCTTCCTTTTATTATGATTTCAATGGATGTGCTGCGCCAAGAGGCTGCCGCGATCGGCATTACCGAAACAGAAGCTAAAAAATACGGCAACATTCGACACAGAAGAACTTGGTCTCTGGCGATCGAACATCACCTCTCAATGCAAGGTTTAGCTGGTAACATAAAACTAGATTCTTCAGACTTTAATGTCGATCGAACTGTGCAAAATGAGGCCAACTCCAAAGATAGAAGTACGCAGCTAACTGCCAATCGGTGCGAATTGATTCCCCCTCTAGATAATCCCACAGATAATCCCACAGATAATCCCACAGAAAATTTTAGTTTACCGCAACACGCAGTAGCAAAAACAGGGCGATCGGGCGACAATTCCCCATCGCACAGCAACCCAGCCCGAGGTTTTCAACAAGTAGTTCACAACCACATTAAAGCTTTAAAAATCGCATCAGCTTCCCACGTGCATTCGATCGATTCACAACTCCCTAATTGGGTATGTCCCGAG
>JBOFTL010000405.1:0-8100 GCA_051652045.1 Microcoleus sp.
AACCCTCCCCTGACTAAGGGGAGGGAGTAAGAGTTTTACATATGAACGATTACTTAAGTAACCATCATCACTTCCTTGCGAGGTGTTAATCCGGCGGTGGCATTTTTGAAGTTAGCACCCGCAAGATTTGCATTGGTAAAGTCTGCACCTCGAATATCTGCATAAGCAAAATCTGTATTAGTTAAATCTTGACCTTTGAAAGAACGACCTTGGAGATTTCGATCGAGATACTATTACACTAGAAAAGATTGCATCACGCTTGCTTCTCCCAATGCTACAGTAATGCTGAACAATTCTCTTAATTCAGAACTAAATTCAAACTTAAGAAAGTTGTCAGATTCTCTCGATTCAGACTCCAAAAGCACCTCTTCTAACTCATCCACCAATATCATTTTCAAGCCTGGAGGTAAATAAGTTTGATTTCCCATCGGATACACTTGCACCCGAATATCTACTTCTGAATTTGCTTCTGCTGGGAGCGTCACTACCAGTGCGACTGAGGTTTCTGCTAGCTGCATTCCCAAGTCTATTTTCTGACCTCGCTCGATCGATACTGTGTTGTTATTTCTAAAATTAATCTGCAATTGTTCGGAATTTAACAGCTCGTTAATTACCTGCCATCCTGCACCGAAAACATCCTCAAACCAGTTCGTTAAATTTACTGGCTTCAGTTGTTGAATGCGATTCATGTAGGTCAGCAAATCTTCGATCGAACTCATTTCATTTACAGCTACTTCTTTAGCTGCTATTTTGGTAAAACCTAACAGCGTTGCTTGCTTCAATGATTCGTCTAAATGTACCGCTACATAACCAATTCTGTCTCCCCAAGCATCGTAGGGAATGTGACAAATTTCTGCATCGGATAAGACGGGACGGCATTCGATTTTTCCTACCTGTTTAACGTCTAAATCTGCTACATCCATAAATTTCAGCATTAACGGATTGCGACTGTCGCTGACCGGCCAATCCGTCTCGAATCCCATGCACCGCAGATAATAATCTAGCGCGTACACTGCGAGAGTATTCAGATAAACTTGTTTGGAGTTTTTCCGGTTAGATTGTTTGCCGCACTGTTCGGCAATTTCGTGCGCTTCAAAGGATAGCGGTACTATGAAAGTTATCGGTTCGATCGTTTGACTCATCATTATTTTCAGCGCTCCACCGCTCAAATCTACTGTAGCTTATTGCGAATGTAATCGGTACGATCGCGCAAGTTTCGCTGAAAAAAACTCGAAGCTGTTTGAGGTGAAATCCCAAATCGATCGCCAATATTTTCCCAGGTTGCATCATCCATTCTCGCTAAAATTAACTCTTGTAATGTAATATCTGGACGACCCCGTACCGATCTATTTCTAAAAATTTTATCTGGGTCTTGTTCGATCAATTTACGAAAAATTTCGGCATCTTCCATTTCGAGTTGCGATCTTTGAATTGCCTTGCTTTCTAAATCTTCCAATGAAAGTGATTCAACGTTTTTGATTTCTTTCATACGTTCCCTTGAAACATCTTTGAATCTTAATTTAAAAAAGTAATTAACCCAAGCCATTACTGGTTTTTGCGAGTCATAGGTGTCAATTTTTTGACAGATATGCTCGAATGTTCTCGCAAGTGCTTCGTTATAAATGTCTTCGTAAATATGACGAAGGCGCGAATCTATCGAGGGACGGGCAATTCTGGGACAACGCTGAATTTCCCGAATTAAGTTGTTTAATGCTCTGTTTCGCTGGCGGCTGCGTATTGGGTGGCTTTGCGCTTCAATAGCTAGCCGTTTGAGCTGCAAATCGATTTCTTCTTCTTCCTCCATCTCAATCCCCTCACTTCTCATGGCATTTTTGTGCAGTCTGGTGGAACTTATATTTAGGTTTCGGGTAAAGTCGCAAGTTTTTACGCATTTTGAGCGGCGATTGTTATAAAACTTTACATTACTCGGTTAGATATCCCAGCTCATTTGGCTGTCAAAACCGTTTGGGGGGTTAGCAACCCGGATCTGTTGATATGTCTGCGTTTGAGACATATCTGAAAAAAAGTTTTGAGATTTGCGTAAAAAGTTTGGCCGGCTTCCGTAATCAATATTGACGGGGCACTCTTTGCGATTGGGGCTGCGCGCATTTCCCGATCGCGCTCTTTAAAAAAGTTCCGAGATTTGCATAAAAAGTTGACTCGAATTCCGTAAATAAAAATAAGAGGACGATCGCAATTTTAGAAAAACGGGCGATCGTCCTTCTGAAATATTGCCATTTTTACTTTTTCAGGAAAATCATTGCTATGACTATTGTGAAAAAATTATCAAGGCTCGCGATCGGAGCAACAGTTTGGGCTGGAATTACCAATCCAGTAAGTGCGATTATGATGTCTTTTGGAGGTACATCAGTTCCCAGACAAGGGCAATTCTCTAGCGTACCTGGGGCAAAAACAATTGATTTCGAGTCAGGTGCGCCAACATCTGGTCCTGTTACTTACTCAGCTCCCGGTATCGGCCCTACTGTTGTTTCAGGCACTATCAATTATGTTTTTTGGACACCAAGCAATGACTACACTAAATACCTTACAGTCGCGCCATTTGGTGACTGGCGAGGAAATAATAATGTCAGCATTAGCTTTGCTGACAACATTGATTACTTTGGTATGTACTTAGGTTCCTTTGATAGTTATAATAGCATTGCTTTCTACCAAGACAATGTTCTTCTAAAATTGTTGAGTGGTGTTAATAGTTCCGTTAATACTTATGTGAATTTCTTTGCTGAAAAAAACGAGTCTTTTAACAAAGTAGTTCTAGTTTCAAGTAGTCCTGCATTTGAGACTGATAACCATGCTTATCGGATTGCGGAACCCGTTCCCGAACCAACTACTGTGTTGGGTAGTTTAGCTTTTGGTGCTGTTGTTTCTAGTTGGCGGATGAAGCGCAAACAGCAACAAAAAGTTGTGAATTCAACGGTTGATTAATTTGAAATATTGAGATTTGCCTTGATTCTGCGGGGGTTTAAAGAAAGTTCGGCGGTTGAAACCGCTTTGGGGGTGCAAAATCGAATATGCTACGCTCGTTATTCGATTTTCACCCCCAACTACACGAACGAAGTCGGCCTTCGCCGACTAAGAAAATACCGGGTTTCTCAACTCAGATTTGGTATTATTCTCATATTTATCAGTCCTCTTCAGAGGACTTTAGCTATGAGAAAGGGAATTGATTCCCTGGCGGATGTTGTGCTGACTAACAACTCACAAATACCAAAGTCTTTGAAAAAAAGTTTCAAGATTTGCGTAAAAACTTTAATCGAATTCCGTAAGTAATAACAAGAGGTCGATCGCGCTTGTAGAAAAAGGCTCGATCGCCCGTTTTCAGTTCATTGTATCACTTTTAATTCAATCACAGACTGGGAGTGCAATTTCAATGGCTACCACAAATCAAGTTTCTAACAACCTTTTGCCGATCGATGTTTTAACACCTGACACTTTACCGGGAAGTGCTGCCAAAAATTCCATTCTTAACCCTTTAAACAGCAGCAACAATCAAAATATTGGCGGTAGTGCTTTAATTGACAGCAAGACTCAGCCAGTTGTTGCAACAGACAAGCTATCCAATTCCAGCGATCCTCTCAATTCAAAAAGTGCGATCGCTCCTGCAATTAGCGACAAAAAATCCGACGATTCATTAATTGTTACTGACCCGCTCAAAAACAGTTTAAATGGCTCGAACGGCAGCAAAACAGTTGCAGAAAAGTCAGGTGCAGATGTCAAAGACACCTTAACTGGAATCAGCAAAGATGCACCGTTAAGTGTAACTAAAGATGACACTCTTTCAGCAACCGATACTTTGACGAATCCTCAGAAGGCGGAAAAAACAACATCTGATAAAACTCCCGGTACTTCAGACGCTAAAGAAGCTAAAATCGACCAAACTTCTTCTGTTGCTGAAACTAAAGCTAAAACGACTGCATTAGCTGAAAAAGAAACTAAGCCGGAAAGTGCGATCGCCCAAACTTCTTCTGTTGCTGAAACTAAAGCTAAAACGACTGCATTAGCTGAAAAAGAAACTAAGCCGGAAAGTGCGATAGCTCAAACTCCTTCTGTTTCAGACAAGAAAGAAACAGCCACTTCAGAAGCTATTAAACCCGATAATTCGACAGCAGATAAACCTATCGCTACAGCCACCGCTACCAGCAAAGACAGCAAGCAAGAAACATCTCCTACTAACAGCACGGAAAGCAACAAAAAATCTACCGACAATACAGAAGTTGCTGCTGTTGAAATACCAAAAGAACTAACTCCAACAGTTCCTCGATCGAATTTAGCAGCCGATAATTCCTTTACATCAGGGAAATTTGTTATTGACTCGATCGGTCAAGTCAGCATTGATTACTTATATGACGGCGGTTTTTATAAAGGTCAATTAGCTATTTTCAGCCTCAAAGGAATGGAGAAACTTGCTCCTGGTTCGGAAGCATTTCTCAAAGAAGCGGCTGCGAGAGCACTTAGTAACTCTGCAAAAGGTCATGTAGTAATTAACGATTTGAGCGAAGGTGCAAGATTTACGGGTAATTTACCGGAAGGCAATTATAACGAGGGAAATTACGCAGGAGTTAAGACTTTTGCGATGACTCCGGGTGATGAATTTGGAATGATGTTAGTACCGAATGGAACGGTACAAGAAGTGTTGAACAATCCGGCGATTGGGGGAGACAAACGTCCTTTATTTTCGATGGTGACGGCGAATCCAGCAGAGGGATTTCATGTCGGTCAAATTGCCGATGTAACGGGTAGCGGCAAGATTTTTACAATGGAGGATATGCGCGTCGATTCTGGGAGCGATCGAGATTACAATGACTTCGTATTTCAGGTGCGAGGTGCAACTGGTAAAGCCGTATTTTTGGATGAAGTAATTAATGTTGAAAAAGATTGGCGCAAAACCGATATGGGTCAGGCTTTGATTGCTTATGAGAAACCCTACACTGCACCAAAGTTAGAGCCTGCAAAAGAAGATGTAAAACCAGCAAATACTGAATCTAAATCAGTTTTAGATGTTCCAATTGCCGATAAATCGACAACTGCACCCGAGAAGATCGAACCTGCTAGCAATTCTGATACTAATAAAGATGCAATTTTGGCAACAAAAGTGACGCCGAGTGAGGAAGCAAAAAAAGATTCGATCGTACCTGTTTCCACTCCCACAGAATCTGTTTCAAAAACTGAAGTAACAACTTTAAAAGAACCAAGTCACGAAGGTTCAGAAACCGGGTTTTTCTCGACAAATACTGCATCCCAACCAACAGACTCAATAAAAAACCCGGTTTCTTTGCTAGCAACGGGAAACGATCGAGCAGAAAAAGAGTCGATATTGCCTGTTTCTCCTGCAACTGAATCTATCACCAAAACCGAGGTTAATGCCGCGGATAAAACTGTCACGCCTGCGGTGAAAGCTGAAGAGAAAAAAGATTCGATCGCGCCTGTTTCTCCCGCGACTGAATCTATCACCCAAACCGAGGTTAATGCTGCGGATAAAACTGTCACGCCTGCGGTGAAAGTTGAAGATAAAAAAGAGTCGATCGCCCCTATTTCTCCCGCAACTGAATCTGTCACCAAAACTGAGGTTAATGATGCGGAAAAAACTGTCACGCCTGCGGTGAAAGTTGAAAAGGAAAAAGAGTCGATCGCCCCGATTTCTCCTGCAACTGAATCTGTTTCAAAAACTGAAGTAACAACTTCAAAAGAACCCGATCGCGAGGGTTCAGAAACCGGGTTTTTCTCGACAAATATTGCACCCCAACCAACAGACTGGATAAAAAACCCGGTTTCTTTGCTGGAATCGGGAAATAATAAAGAAGAACAAAAGTCGATCGCACCTGTTTCCGTACAACCTGAAATCGATATAAATAAAAATGTGACAACTTCAGAAAAATTATCAAATTTAACTGAACCTCAAACACAAACTAATCCAAATCCGCCAACAGCCGAAACAGATAAAATTGAAAATCCAGTTATTCTACTAAATCCAGAAATTACTCGAAATAGAATAAATATTCCTACAAATAACTCGCTGAATCTCGCACCAGGAGTATGGACTGTTGATGAAACAGGTCAAGTTAGCTTTGATTTTAAGGTTGATGCTGGCTTTTATGAAGGCGAAATTGCAGTGATTAATATATCAGGAATGGAGCAATATCCGCTCGATTCCGATGCTTTTAAACAAGAAGCGATTAAACGTGCCTTAAGCAATTCAGAATTGGGTTATATTGCGATTAGCGATCGCCTGGAAGGTGCGAGATTTAGCGGTGAATTTGGCGAACCTAATATTAACATCGGCCCGTACCAAGGTGTCAAAACTTTTGCCATGACTCCTGGGGCAAAATTTGCTCTGATGTTAGTTCCTAATGCTACGGTAAAAGAGATATCGGAATCTCCCAGTCTTTCGGCGGATAAAACTCCCCTATTTTCAATTCCAGCAGCTAATCCCAACAGTCAAGCAATGCTGGCTGATTTCACCGGTAAAGGCAATACTTTCGGTTGGGAAGATATACCGGGAAATTCGGGCGATCGCGATTTTAATGACTTAATTTTTAGCATCAGTGGCGCGACTGCCAACGTACCAGAAATGGCAGCAAATGTCAATGCTAATACTCAATGGCTGGAGTCAAAAGCAGGTCAAGAAATTCTAAATAAAGCCCTAGTTAACGATCGTCCTCCTGCGATTAAACCCGTTTCAGATGTGGCATTAACTCCCGCACAACCTACGCGCACGATCGACCTCACTCAAGTATTTATTGACCCGGAAGCTAGCACTTTAAAATATGAAGTAGTTGAGGGAAACAGTCCGTCTTTAGATGTTAGCTTGCAGGGTAATAATTTACAACTGACAGGATTAGCGCGATCGGGAGTAACAGATGTTGTAATTCGATCGACGGATGCGGCAGGTAATTCTGTTATTCACAACTTTGCAGTTACTACTAGCAATCTTTCCGGGGAATCCGTTGCTAATATCGATAATGCCCTGACAGATTTTACAAAAATTCTCGATCGAAGTTCGCAAACTTTCGGCGAAGTTTTGAGCAGCGATACCGGAGCAGAATCTCTGGGAAAACTGGCAACTGTATTAGCACAATATCCCGATGCTCTATCGCTATTCGATCGGCCTGATTCCCTTACTAAACTCGGCATCAGTCAGAGCAATCTGCCGGCAATTCAACAATTGCTGCAAAGTCCAGAAGTAGCGGCGGAATTCGGGCTGTCAGTGTCTTTAGGGGAAGCTTTTAGCCATCCTGATTCAACGGGATTAGATGAGTTTTTGTTGAATGCTGATGAGGCAATTTCTCTGCTTCCCTCTGATGCTAAACAGCCCAAAGTTGGGTTTATTGACTTTACTGAAGGACAACACGTTCAGCGGGTAACTTCGGCATTTTCTTCGATAAATTCTCAGGCTAAATATGATACTTTTACGGTCGATCGCGGGAATTGGGCGGAGCAATTAATTCGGTTTGTAGATGAAGTGAAAGCCAAGGGTGAAAATCGGGCGATCGCGAATTTAAGTTTCGATTTATCCCAATTAGATGATATCGGCATTACCACTCGTTACGAACTAACTCCCGAAGAGCAAACCGCCATTCAATACGCCCGCGAAAATAACGTTTTGCTAGTTGTTTCTGCTGGGAATACTGGTGGTGTAATGTCAGCTTTGGGACAAGCTAGCAAGCAATTTGATAACATTATTACTGTCGGTGCGATCGATCGATTTGAGTCAAAAACTGACTATTCTGCCTACGGTGAAGGACTCGATTTAATGGCTCCTGGGGGTTCCTGGGCGAACGATCCTAATGCTTTTGTCGGTACTTCGCGATCGGCATCCTATGTAACAGCAGCAGCTTCTTTAGTTTGGGCGGCAAATCCTGCATTAAGTTTGACACAAGTCAAGAAATTATTGATAGATACCGCAGCGGATTTGAATGCACCTGGATGGGATAAAGAAACTGGATCGGGATTGGTAGATGTGAAAGGTGCGATCGATCGGGCTTTGTCACTCGAACCGACTGCAGACGAAGTAAAATCAGACTTGCAGGTAAGTTTGTTTAGCGGAGAAGGGCGTGTTGAGACGTTAGCAAGAGCTGCATCTGA
>JBOFTL010000406.1:0-5906 GCA_051652045.1 Microcoleus sp.
GTGATTCTCAAAACTCTCACCGCACAATACCCCACACCAGCGCAAATCGCCCAAATCCTGCACGAAGTGGAAATTTTGAAACATCTCAATTTTTCGGGAACTGTCAAGCTTTACCGAGTTGAAACTTATAATAATTTACCTGTATTAATTTTAGAAGATTTTGGGGGAATTTCCCTGAAAGAATTTATCGGCCACAATCGGCTAGATTTGCGCGCGTTTTTGCAAATCGGCATCGAGATTGCTGCAGCTTTGGGACAATTACACCAGCACCGCATCATCCATAAAGATCTGAAACCGAGCAATATTATTTGGAATAGTAAGACGGGACAGGTGAAAATAACTGATTTTGCGATCGCCTCTTTGTTACCTGCTGAAAATGCTACTCTCAGCCATCCCAATTTACTCGAAGGTACTCTCGCTTATATGTCTCCCGAACAAACGGGACGCATGAATCGATCGCTCGATTACCGTACCGATTTTTATTCTTTAGGTGTTACCTTTTATGAAATGCTGTCCGGCGAATTGCCGTTTACTGCAACCGATTCGATCGAATTAGTTCACTGTCACATTGCCAAACAGCCCGTCCCGCTGTGCCAACGCTACATCAATGCAGCAGGGGAGAAACAAGTTCCGCAAGTTATTTCAGATATTGTGATGAAATTACTGGCAAAAACTGCTGAAGATAGGTATCAAAGTGCTTTTGGGCTGTTGCATGACTTAGAAATTTGTTTGACTCAATTGGATGCCACAGGTGAGATTTCCGACTTCATTTTGGGGGAGGAAGATAAATCCAGCTACTTGCAAATTTCCCAAAAACTCTACGGACGAGAAGCCGAGGTGAAGTTGCTACTGGATACCTTCGATCGAGTGAGCAATAATTCCCCTTCAAATTTGAAAATTGCAGGTAGCGGTGGGGCAGAAATCATGTTGATTTCCGGTTGCGGCGGTTTGGGAAAATCATCGCTAGTGCATGAAATTCATAAGCCGATCGTCCGGCAGCACGGCTATTTTATTAGCAGTCAGTTTGAGGAATTCAAACGCGATATTCCCTATGCTTTTTTACTCGAGGCTTTTCAAGATTTGCTGCGACAAATTTTAACCGAACCGGGCGAAAAACTGCAAATTTGGCAGCGCAAAATCTTGAAGGCTTTAGGTACTAATTGCCAAGTAATTATTGAAGTAATTCCCGAAGTAGAACTAATTGTCGGCAAACAGCAGGAAGTACCGGATTTAGGAGATGCAGAGTCTCAAAATCGCTTTAATTTAGTATTTCAAAAATTTCTGCGCGTGTTCGCGCAACCGGCACACCCGCTGGTGATTTTTCTCGACGATTTGCAGTGGGCTGATTCAGCCTCGCTTAAATTAATCGAACTGCTATTAACCGATCCAGAAAGTCAATATTTATTAATAATTGGAGCTTACCGAGAAAGTGAAGTAGATGCCAATCATCCCCTGATGCAGGCTGTAGAAAATATCGAAAAAGCAGGTGGCACTATCAACACGATCGCCCTGCGTCCCTTAGATATTTATAGCGTCAATCGATTTGTTGCCGATACGCTCAAATGCGGGCTAGAAAAATCGCTGCCTTTGGCAGAATTGCTGTTAAAGCAAACTGCTGGCAATCCATTTTTTTTAACTCAATTGCTAAAAACTCTTTACGATCGCCAACTCTTAAAGTTTAATTTTATCCACGTAGAAACTTTTGAAGAACCGCCAAAAAATGACTGCGACACTGTACCAGAAACAACGCCACACCGCAATGCAAACGAATGCAAAATCAAAGGCGAGTGGCAGTGGGACATCGAGCAAATTAAAGAATTAGGAATTACTGACAATGTTGTAGAATTAACGATCGACAACATTCAGAGACTGCCGGAAAACACCCAGGAACTGCTCAAATTAGCTGCTTGCATAGGTAACAAATTCGATCTAGAAATTCTCTCAACAGTTAGCGAACAACCTTTGTCTGTTACGGCGGCAGAAATTTGGGAGGCGTTGCAGTCGGGTTTAATTTTGGCAGTAAATGATGCTTATAAAATTCCGATGGTACTGGCAGCAAGTTCGGAAGTAACAGCAAAATTATCGAGAGATTTTACCGATGATTCGCCACTACCAGATACCCTCGCTGCTGCTGCAACTTACAGATTTTTGCACGATCGCGTCCAGCAAGCTGCCTATGCTTTAATATCAGAATCTCAAAAACAAGAAACTCATTTAAAAATTGGCAGGTTGTTGCTGCAAAACGCACCAGCAGAACATCTAGAAGATTATGTTTTTGATATTGTCAACCAACTAAATGCAGCTAGAGAAATCATCATCAGTACAGCGGAAAAAATTCAACTAGCACGTTTAAATTTAATGGCGGGACGCAAATCTAAAGCTAGCGCGGCTTACGAATTAGCAGTTAAATATTTAGCAGCAGGCATCGAATTGCTACCCCCGGAAAGTTGGCAAACCGACAGTGAATTGAGTCTGGCACTTTACGAATCAGCGGCAGAAACAGCTTACCTCAATACTGATTTCGATCGAATGGAAATCTGGGCAGAGATTGTGTTGCAAAAATCTCAAAATCATCTAGATAAAATTAAGGTTTTTGAAGTTAAGATTGCTGCTTGTGCGATGCAAACCAAACTTTTGGAAGCGGTGAAAATCGGTCGGAAAGCGCTACAACTATTAGGAGTAACTTTTCCCGCATCACCAACTCCCCTGCACATCCAGCAAGCACTGACTAAAACGGCCGCTTATTTAACTGGAAAAAAAATCGAAGATTTAATTAACCTGCCGCTGATGGCTGATGCAAATAAATTGGCAGTGATGCGCATTTTTTCCAGTATGTTTTCTGCTACATTTATCGCAGAACCGATTTTGCTGCCGTTGATTGTTTGCCAGCAGGTGAATTTGTCAATTAACTACGGCAATTCGGTATTTTCAGCTTTCGGTTATGCTAATTATGGAGCAATTTTAAAAGGATTGGTGAGGGATTTTGAAGCGGGCGAACGTTTCGGTCAATTAGCTTTAAATTTGGTCGATCGATTCAATGCTTTGGAGTTTAAAAGTAAGACGCTAAATTTAGTAGCTTTCATTTTGATGCACGGCAAACATCACCTGAAAGACACTTTGCCACTATTAGAAGAAGCTTTTAACAGCGCCCTAGAAAATGGAGATTTAGAATATGTCGGATATTCGGCAGTAAATATCTGTCAATCTTGCTATTTCATGGGTCAATCGCTGCCAGAATTGGAACGAAAAATCGCCAATTACGATCGGTTGCTATTTAAACTCAAGCAAGAAACAGTTTTGACTTGGAATCAAATTTACCAGCAGGCTGTATGGAAATTGATGGGTAAGCTGGATACTTGTAACGCTTTATCGAGTAAAAGTTGCTGCGAAGAAAAATTATTGCCACTGCTAGTTCAAGCTAACGATCGCGTGGGACTCCAGCACTTTTTTCTCCAGAAGTTAATATTAGCATATTTATTTGGAGATAGCGATCGAGCGCTGTTTTATGCAGGCGAAGCCGAAGCTTATTTAGATGGGGTTCCCGGTTTTATTAACGTGCCTGAATACCATTTTTATGATGCCCTCTCCCGACTGCAAGCCTATCCAAATTCTACCGAGGAGGAACAGCAGGATTACCTATTTTCCATAACTAGCTGCCAAAAGAAATTACAAAAAAAAGCTGAGTGCGCTCCGATGAATTTTCAGCACAAATATGACTTGGTAGCAGCAGAAAAATCGCGAATTTTAGGCAATATCTTTGAAGCAATGGAATATTACGATCTGGCAATTGAAGGAGCAAAAAATAACGGATACATCCAAGAACAAGCCCTAGCAGCAGAATTAGCTGGAGTATTTTATTTATCATTAGGACGGGAAAGGATTGCTCAAACATATTTGACAGAAGCGCGTTATTGCTATCAGCGGTGGGGAGCACAAGCCAAGATAATACAGTTAGAATTAAAATATCCCAAATTGCTAACTGCTACCTCAATTCCCGATCGAGGAGAAATACACCTTACCAGCAGCACTTCCACTGCCACCAATACAGCGGGTGCCCTAGACTTAACAACAGTTGTTAAAGCTTCGCAAACCTTGGCAGGCGAAATATTTTTCGACAAGCTACTAGCTAAACTCATGAAAATTGTCATTGAAAATGCCGGGGCAGAAAAAGGGTTTTTGATCTTAGAAAAAGCGGGAAAATGGGTAATAGAAGCATCAGGCTCGATCGCGGACGATCGCCTGTCTGCACTGAAATCTATCCCCCTCAATTTTGTAGATGAAACTAGCAAAGTAACTTTGCTTTCGGTAGCGATCGTCAATTACGTAGCCCGCACCCAGCAAAATATAGTCTTAAATGATGCCAGTCGCGACGGACAATTTACTCGCGCACCTTATATAATTGCCACTCAACCTAAATCAATTCTTTGTATTCCTGTCATCCATCAAGGCAAAATCAGCGCCATTCTTTATTTAGAAAACAACCTGACTGTCGGTGCTTTTACGCCTGACAGGCTGGAAGTTTTGCAACTCTTATCTTCTCAGATTGCGATTTCTATTGAAAATGCCCAGTTATATGCCAACTTGCAGCAATTCAATCAAAATCTCGAAGAATTAGTGCAGCAGCGTACTGCCGAATTGTCTCAAACTTTAGCCGATCTCAAATCAGCACAAAACAAGCTGGTAGAATCGGAAAAAATGGCCGCCCTCGGAGGGTTAGTGGCAGGAGTTTCCCATGAAATCAATACTCCGATAGGGATCGGGATCGCCGCTGCCTCCTTATTAGCTGAAAAAGTAGAAAAATTTTTCGATAATTACACCAAGGGGCAAATCAAACGTTCTGAATTGGAAAAATTTCTGGATACTGCCTTGCAAAGCAGTAATATGATATTGACCAATCTTTCGCGGGCGGCCGACTTGATCCACAGTTTTAAAGAAGTGGCAGTAGATCAGTCCAGTGAGTTAAAACGGACTTTTAAAGTCAGGGGTTATCTCGAGGAAATTTTGACCTCATTAACCGCAAAACTGAAAAAGACCAAACATAAAGTAGAGATTGACGGTGATGGCAATATTGTACTCGACAGCTACCCTGGTGTGTTTTCTCAGATCGTGACAAATTTGGTGATGAACTCTCTAATTCATGGTTACGATCCAGAGGATGTAGGAACCATTAGTTTTAAGTTCAAACTAGAGGGCGATCGGCTAATATTTGAATATGCCGATAATGGCAAAGGAATTCCCCAGGAAAATTTGAGTAAAATTTTTGAACCTTTTTTTACCACTAAAAGAGCCCAGGGCGGTACGGGATTGGGATTGCATATTATTTACAACCTCGTCACTCAAAAGCTTCAAGGCACAATTCACTGTCAAAGTCAAGTACAAAAAGGAACAAAGTTTACCATCCAACTTCCCGTTCAAAATAGCAATTAGCGATTGTTGGGCTATTAATAAAAACTATTTAGGAGTAACGATAAATGTCAGAAGCTAGTAAAGATCTGTTTGCTGAAGAAGACGATGTATTAGTATTTGCTGAGGAAGATGACGAGTTAATATTTGCCGAGGAAGAAGCCGCAGTAGCAATAGAAGCAGCCTCGATCGAACCCGATTGGAAAATATTAATCGTAGATGATGAAATAGAAATTCACAATATCACAAAACTTGCCTTAAATGATTTTACATTTGAACGCAAAACTATAACATTTCTTAGTGCTTTTTCCGGCAAAGAAGCCAAAGAAATAGTCAAAGAAAATCCAGACATCGCATTGATTTTACTCGATGTAGTCATGGAAACAGAAGCAGCAGGATTGGAAGTAGTTAAATACATTCGCGATATTTTAGACAATAAATTAGTGCGGATTATTTTGCGCACTGGTCAACCCGGACAAGTACCGGAAGATGTAGTAATTGTC
>JBOFTL010000407.1:0-5698 GCA_051652045.1 Microcoleus sp.
AATTTAGTAGCGCTGGCGATCGAAGGATTTGAACGGCAGCGAGCGCAAGAAGCCCTCTACAAAGCTAAATCGCAGTTAGAAATTACCGTCGAACAGCGCACGGCTCAACTCACCGCTACCAACAAACTGCTTCGCATCGAAATTGCCGAGCGCAAGAGAGCCGAAATAGCTTTGCAAGATGCTTTACACAAAGCTGAAGCAGCTTCTAGAGCTAAAAGCACTTTCTTGGCGAACATGAGCCACGAGCTCCGTACCCCCCTCAACGCAATTATCGGCTACAGCGAAATGCTAGTAGAATCAGCACAGGAAGAAGGTTTGGCAGAGCTAGTGGCCGACTCTGAAAAAATTGGCAGTGCTGGCAAACATTTACTGACTTTAATTAATGATATTCTCGACCTTTCTAAAATAGAAGCAGGTCGTATGGAGCTTTATTTAGAAAGTTTCGATCTCAAGAGTTCGATCGACGAAGTTGTAGTAACTTTATACCCTTTAGTTGAAAAAAGCCGCAATCGCCTGCAAGTTTCTTGCTCTCCAAATTTGGGAAATATGTATGCCGATCTCACTAAAGTGCGGCAGATTTTGTTAAATTTGCTCTCGAATGCTTTGAAGTTTACCGAAGGGGGAACGGTGACGCTAAATGCAAGTCGCGAAGTTGCAGGCGGCAGCGATTGGATTTATTTGCAGGTAGCCGATACGGGAATTGGAATGTCACTAGAACAACAGCAGGGCTTGTTTGAGCCTTTTATTCAAGGAGATGCTTCGACTACTCGCAAATACGGCGGTACGGGCTTGGGATTGACGATCGGGCGTTTGTTTTGCCAGATGATGGGAGGCGATATTACGGTGGAGAGCGAGTTAGGTTTGGGTTCTACTTTTACCGTAAAGTTGAAGGCAGAAGTTGATAGTTGATAGTTGTAGTGCGAGCGTCCCCGCTCGCGATCGATCGATCGTTGATAGTTGATAGTTAGTAATTGGTAATTTGAAATTCTCCCAATATCCCAATCTTCAATCTTCAATCTCTCAATCTAAAATCTAAAATCTAAAATCTAAAATCAAAAGGGTTAGTGTGATGTCGATCGCGCTTGAATCCCGCGTTCCATCACAGAGTATCATTTTTTACCAGTCTACAATGCCTTTATTACCTGCGGCTCGCACCCCCTGCGGGTATTGTGCCGAGTAGGAATCGCCCGCGATACCTCAACTTCCTTAAGAGCTGTAGGGTATCGATCGCGATCGCCAAATTTGGTAATAATTAGTTTAATATCTCCGCTCGCTAATCGGCTGTCTTAAATACAGAAGTAATTCGGCAGTAACTCAGCAGTAAGTAACAGAAAAAATAGCCGCAGAATAATTATTTTAATTGTTTGAAAAAGCATTAAAACCAGTTCTCTGCCCCAAATCTTCTAGCTGAAAACTGCCCGTACTGCCGGGATAGGTTCTGTATAACGGCATACAAGTTTAACATCAAAGGAGTGCATCGAAAATGATTAAACCTTGCAGTCAACCGCTAAAAACGAATCCTTTCACCAGCTATCGCGATTCGGTAACGGGAAAGTGGGTTGTAGTCAATACAGTTGAGAACGATCGCGAACCAAACTCTAGTTTCAAACGGCAAGGGAACAGTGCAGAAGACACTACAGCAGAACCCATACCACAGTCGCAGCCTGCGATTTTGCACGCGCCAAAGCATTTTTCCTTCCCCTTGACACCCTTTAAAAAACTCGATCGAAAATCTGCTGTGAATGTCCGTAGTTAGAGAAATGCCAGGGGCTAAAGCCATTGCCAACTTTAGCCCCCACAGGATTTGAGATTCGATCGAGATTGGAGATATAGCTTGCGGGATCTGGGTTTGAAGATTGCCTGTAAATGGTTGATTTTTTGACCCTAGCATCAGTATTAGCAAAAACCGAACTTATCCGCAAGCAAATTTGCCAAATAGCACTGCAGTAATCTAAAATCGGAGATCTGTAGCTGCCAATTTGTCAATTCTTAAATCTCAAAATCTTAAATTTAAAATCTCAAATTGTATGGCCCGCTTCTTGCAATTTTTTTGGCACTTGTTTTGGGTCGATCGACCCATTCGCCAGCGGGGAACAGTCATTGTTGCCATCCCGGTAGTTTGCTTGTTTGTATCGCTGATCGCCATCGCATCACTGCGCGATCGGGCAATACAGGTAAGAAAGCGCATCGACAGCAATAAGGAAATACTTCAAGAAACCAACCGCTTGTTAAAAACAGTGGTGGATGCAGAAACTGGCATCCGGGGTTACGGTTTGACAAAGCAGCGGGAATTTCTAAAGCCGTATTTAGAAGCCAAGCAGATTTTGCCTCCGCTGCTGGCTAAACTCCAAAATCTGGTTGCAGAAAATCAGTTTCAAACTCAGCAATTTACCGAAATTAGCCAGCACGCGCAACAGCAAATTGAACTCTTGCAAAATACCCTGAACCAACTCGACAATTCGGCAGTAAAAATGTCACCGTCGCAAGTCAGAGAAGTATTCGCACGAGGCAAATTCAAGATGGACGCACTGCGTCAAAAAATTAATGCGTTTGCAGCCTCTGAAGTAGCTTCCCACACTGCGGGCGATCGGCAAATACAACAACTCGTAGATTTAATTAATTTGGTGCAAGCTGCTGGCTTATTTGTTGGCTGTTTGGGTGCAGCAGCTTCGTGGTATTTATTTGACCGTTTAGAACAGGAATTGCAGAAGCGAGAAACTAGCTTGCAAGAAAGTAAAACTCGCATTCAAGCTGTGGTAGACAATGCAGCGGATGGAATTATTACTTTAGACGCAGGAGGAAATATTCAGTCTTTCAATACTGCTGCCGAGCAGATTTTTGGTTGGAAAGCCCAGCAAATAATCGGTTCAAACCTGCGGCGGTTGATAGCTAAACCTCGGGAAGAAAGTAGTACCGGAGATTATTCGATCGAATATTTTTTGCTGAATCCCGATGCGAAACTCAATATTTACCAGCAGGAAACAGTCGGAGTACGCAGCGACGGCACGAAATTTCCCATCGAATTAGCTGTTAGCGAAATGCGACTGAAAAATCAGCGCTTGTTTATTGGCGTTTTTCGCGATATTTCCGGGCGAAAACTAGCAGAAGAAACGCTCCGCAAGCAAGCACAAATGCTGGATTTAGCAACAGATACGATCGCAGTTTTGGACTTGAACGGCACGATTTCTTATTGGAATTTGGGCGCTAAACGGCTTTACGGGTGGCGAAAGCAGCAAGCGATCGCCAAAAACATTCACCTGCTGTTAAAAACAGAATTTCCCCAACCTTTAGATGTAATTCAAACAGAGTTTATTGAGTCGGGATCTTGGCAGGGAGAACTGGTACGGACTAAGCAAGACGGTAGCAAAATAACGGTAGCAAGTCGCTGGACTTTGCAGCGGGACGAAGGCGGGAAACCTGCGGCAATTTTGGAAATTAGCAACGATATCAGCGATCGCAAACGCTCAGAAATTGCCCTAGCCCAAAGTGCGCGGCGATTTCGCGATACTTTTGAACAAGCGGCAGTTGGCATGGCCCAAGCAAATTTAGACGGTAAGTTGCTGTTAGTAAATCAAAAACTTTGCGAAATTTTAGGCTACAGCCGCCAAGAACTACTCGAAAAAAGATTTCAGGAAATTACTTTACCTGAAGATTTGGAGGTGGAACTCGCATATTTAGACCAGTTGCTGGCAGGAGAAAGGGAAAATTATGCGCTGGAAAAACGCTACATCCGCAAAGATGGAGAGTTAGTTTGGGCAAATTTGACGGTTTCCCAAATCCAAGAACCAAACGGCAATCAATGTTTGATGGGAGTTGTGGAAGATATTCGGGAACGCAAACAAGCTGAGGAAGCTGTGCGTTTGCGGGCTGAAGAATTGAGTTCGGCAACGAGGCGGCTGCGTCAAACAACTAATATTTTGCACAAACGGAATCAAGAATTAGACCAATTTGCTTATGTAGTATCTCACGATTTGAAAGCACCCCTGCGGGCGATCGCGAATCTCAGCAGTTGGATAGAAGAAGACCTCGGCGATGCGATGACTGAGGATACCGCACACCAAATGAATTTGTTGCGGGGGCGAGTTCACCGAATGGAAGCTTTGATTGAGGGATTGCTGCAATATTCTCGCGTCGGACGGATGCAGGTAGCTTCAGAAACTGTACAAGTTGATAAATTATTAGCAGAAATTGTTGATTCTTTGGCCCCGCCGCCGGAGTTTGCGGTGGAAATTGGACGGGGAATGCCAACTTTTGTAACAGAAAGATTGCCCTTGCAACAGGTGTTTGCTAATTTAATTAGCAATGCCATCAAACACAACCGCAGCGGGTCGGGTAACGTGCAAATCTCGGTTCGAGAATTGGCTGATTTTTACGAGTTTGCGGTGGCGGATGATGGACCGGGAATTGCACCTCAGTATCACGATAAGGTATTTGTGATATTTCAAACTTTGGAAGCGCGCGATCGAGTTGAGAATACTGGCATCGGTTTGTCGCTGGTGAAGAAGATTGTGGAAGGTCAAGGGGGCAATATTTCCTTGGAATCGGCGGAAGGTGAGGGGGCAATTTTTCGCTTTACTTGGCCGAAGCAAATTGTTAAATAGTCGATCGCGCCGCAATTTCACTTGACTTTTTAGCAGGCTTGACCTACTATTAAATAATGGGAATCCGTGCCGTCATATAACCTCTTAGTAGGGTGGGTCGCCACGTAAAATCTCCAAACAACACCGACAATCTCCCAGCGACCCACCGCACCGATAAGAGAGCAAACAGAGCACCTAAAAATCGATCGCTGAAATATTGAGATCGCAGATCGAACAGAACAAAATTGGACTCAATTAACATCCAGGAACTCAGGCATCATGTCAGAAAATCCCAAGGAACCCAGAGAATATGATGCCGTCCTCGGCGGTCAAAATACAACTCCACCAGATGCGGCAGTTCTGGGAGGAATCGCTGGCGTTAAAAGCCGCTTGGCATCGCCAGTTGTTGAAGCCAGAATCGCTGCACTGTCAGCAGCATTGAAATATGGAGAAGCAGGTTTAGATTTAATAATTCAAGCCTTACAGGATGAATCAATTCAGGTAGAATTGGCTGCTTATTCACTCCTGAAAGAGCACCCGGAAGAGAAGGTTAAACAACATTTAGTTAACCATTCTTCGATCTTTGAGTTTGATGTTGTCACTGTCGATTTAAATGGGAGAGAAAACAGCCGCACTAAGTCCTGGGCTCGCTTCTTTGCTGAAGACTTAGGTAACGGGATTAGCCTGGAAATGGTTTACATTCCCGGTGGCACATTTATGATGGGTGAGCCTCAAGGAGAATACCCAAATTACAGCAAAAACAAACCCCAACATCAGGTGAGTGTCAAACCTTTTTGCTTGGGAAAATACCCGATTACTCAAGCGCAGTGGCAAGCAGTAGCTAACTTGCCCAAAATTCATTACGACCTTAAATCGAATCCATCTTACTTTAAAAGGGAAGGCGAAAACCGACCTGTAGAAAGAGTTTCTTGGTATGATACCGTCGAATTCTGTGCCAGGTTGTCGCAAAAAACAGGTAACAGCTATCGCCTGCCCAGCGAGGCCGAGTGGGAATACGCTTGTCGGGCCGGAACCACTACACGTTTTCATTTTGGAGAAACGATAACGACAGATTTAGCGACAGATTTAGCGAATTACAACTCTCCCCGCAACAAAAC
>JBOFTL010000408.1:0-12456 GCA_051652045.1 Microcoleus sp.
ACTCGTTTCCCGAGCCGATGCGGGTTTGGTAGTTTATTTGTTTGCCAACGAAGTACCGGAAATCGAAGACGGAGTAGTTCGGATTGTCGCCGTAGCCAGGGAAGCAAACCCTCCTTCCCGCCACGTCGGCCCCCGGACTAAAATAGCAGTAGATACGCTCGATCGAGATGTAGACCCAGTAGGAGCCTGCATCGGAGCGCGGGGCTCGCGAATTCAGGTAGTAGTCAACGAATTGCGGGGCGAAAAAATCGACGTGATCCGCTGGTCCCCAGACCCAGCAACTTATATTGCCAACGCTCTAAGTCCTGCTAGAGTGGACGAAGTGCGTTTAGTGGCTCCAGAAGGCAGGCGAGCTCACGTTCTAGTAGCCGAAGACCAACTCAGTTTAGCGATCGGCAAAGAAGGTCAAAACGTTCGCCTAGCAGCGCGCCTGACAGGTTGGAAAATCGATATCAAAGATATTGCCAAGTACGATCGCGACGCCGAAGACAGCAAAATAGCAGCCGAAGCAGCCAGGCTTGAAGAACTAGCAGCAGAGGAAGACGAAGCATCAGACTTCGACGGTGACGAGGAAGCCGCAGAATTTGAGGAACAGGAGGCAGCCTCTGCAGAAGAAACTGAAGCTGCCGTCTAAATACTTCTGCATTCACCATGTTTTCTTGGGAGACAAGGAGATTTTCACTCTTGAGCGTCCTGCGGGGACGGGACACCCGTCAGGAATCACAGAAACTCTCTCTCCCCCTCTCCCCCTCGATTTTCACTTTTGAGACAAGGAGCAAAACTCTCTCCTCCACCCCCACTTCCCCCGTCAGATGAAGCCAAACTACCGCCGCTGTGCGAGCTGCCGAAAAATCGCTCCAAAGGAAGCTTTTTGGCGAGCAGTCAGGGTCTATCCTTCTCATCAGGTACAATTAGATAATGGCATGGGTCGTTCTGCTTACCTTTGTCCATCAGCAGAATGCCTCAAAGCAGCTCAGAAAAAAAACAGACTCGGGCGAGCGCTCAAAGCGCCCGTACCTGATGAAGTGTACCAAACGCTTCAACAGCGTTTGGTCGCTACTGAGAGAGCCTCAAAAGGGCGTGAGTCCGATAACTATTCGCCGTCTGACCTACAAATTCCAGAGCTGACCTACGGGGAATTACCTAGAGTGTCAGCACCAAAATCCCAATCCGATCTGCCCACCAGTCTGAAAGGATTTGTGTCAGATTAGATGAAGGTAGGGTACTAGGAGAGGTATCCTCAAGGTGGAAAGGCGAAAGCAGAAGATCGGAGCGGCTTTTGCCAAAACTCAAACTTCTGAATTCTAAGTTCCCCAAAAAAACTTGAGAATTCTCCTAACGCAGACTTCAGCATCAAATTGCCCTGTCTCAGTGCAACTGCTGAGCGAGTACCAAAACCCGATTCCTGACACTGAATCAAAACAGCGCATGATGTCGTCATTCAAACAAAAAATCACAATGTAAAAACTGGTTGGCACAAAAGAGGGCAGAGTGGATGAACAACGGCAAAGTAAGAATTTACGAATTATCACGGGAACTAAATTTGGATAATAAAGACATCTTGGCAGTTTGCGAACGGCTCAACATTTCAGTCAAGAGCCACAGCAGCACAATTACAGAATCCGAAGCAGAGCGCATTCGCACAACGGCGGAAAAATACGTCGCCAGCCACTCTTCCTCCGGCAAGCCAGCTTCTCCCGAGAGAGCAGGACAGCCATCTAGAGAATCTGGCCCTCTTCCTAGCGACCCAAAAAAACAGCAAATTTTAGAAATTCGCAGTCCTAAAATCCGACCGACAGGTGCTAACTCCCAGCAGTCCGGCACAGAGGAAAATATAGCCCCACAGGCGACCCCCCCAATTCCTCCGAAATCACCTTCCGCTCAACAGCTTCAGCCGCCAGTCAAGCCGAATGTCAATCGACCTGTACTGTCTAAGCCGAGTGCGACGGCTCCGGGTGCCTCCCAAACAGCAAATCCAGTTCTGCCAGAAAAAAAACCGCAAGAAGCAGAACTCCCACAGCCAGAAGAAGCAAACGTACCTGTAAAGCAGAGGGCAGTCTCGCCCCCCGTACCGCAGGCGCAGCTATCGTCACCGCCAGTCAGACCGGCGGAGGCACCTTCTGGCAACCGCGACAGACAGGAGCGGGTAGATCGACCTTTACTCAAACAACTCAAAACCGATCGGGGACGATCGCCCGCAGCGGAAAGTGTCGAGCTGCCTGCTAAACCGGCTCGCCCCAGCAGGGGACCATCGGCGGGAGCGCCAGAATCTCGCGACGGGCAAAGACCCCGCAGGGAAAGTCCGGCTGGTGTCAAAGCTCAGCTCACTGACGAAGCGAAACGATCGCAACCAGTAGGACCTCGCCGGACCCCAGTCCAGGCAGTACCCCCCGCCGGAACCCGCGGCCGCAGCGCCGAACCCGCAGTCGCGATCGCGGATGAGATCGACGATCTAGAGGAAGATACGCCGTTAGTAGAAATTCCCATACTCAACGCTAGACCTACCCTGCCGCGTCCGGCTAAAAAGACTCAGGTCATTTGGGAAGAAGATGATGATGAAAATCCTGATGCTTTGGCCAAATCTGCCAAGGCTGGCAAAGTCAAGCGTTCTCGCCTCAAACCCATAGATGAGGACGACGACGATCTGGAAAATAGTTTGGATGTGCCAGCACCAGTTACGGTGAGCCTATCGCTAGCCCGCCCTGCAAAAGCGAAGTCAGCACAGCCTAAATCAACACCATCCCCCGGCGCACCAGGCAGCAGCGGTGGCAAAAATAAAAAACCGACGCCTGCTCACGATAAAAGCGCTGCTGCTAGCGGACGCGGCACTCGTGGGAGCAAAACAACAGAAACTAAGGTAGAACGTCCAGAAACCCTGCAGCTCACCAGGCCGATGACGGTTCAGGAACTCGCTGGCAGTTTGGCTGTACCTGAAACCGAAATTATTAAGCGGCTGTTCTCGAAAGGTATTGCGGTCAACATTACCGAAACCCTAGATATTGGAGCCGTGAGAATGGTGGCAGAAGAAATGGGCATCGAGGTGGAAACCCCCGAAGCTACATCTGAAGCCGTACAAGTGACCGAGATGCTCGATGAAGCAGATTTGGACAATCTCCAACGCCGCCCGCCTGTGGTAACGATTATGGGTCACGTGGATCACGGCAAAACTACTTTGCTCGACTCGATCCGCAAAACGAAGGTGGCTCAGGGAGAAGCTGGAGGGATTACTCAGCATATCGGTGCTTACCACGTAGATGTGGAACACGAGGGCAAGAGCCAGCAGGTGGTGTTTTTGGATACGCCGGGCCACGAAGCCTTTACCGCAATGCGGGCTAGGGGAACTCGGGTGACGGATGTGGCGATTTTGGTGGTAGCTGCTGACGACGGGGTGCGCCCTCAGACCATTGAGGCGATCGGTCACGCGAAAGCCGCTCAAGTGCCGATCGTGGTGGCTATTAATAAAGTTGACAAGGAGGGCGCTCAGCCGGAACGGGTGAAGCAAGAACTGACTGAGTACGGCTTGATCGCTGACGATTGGGGCGGCGATACGACAATGGTGCCTGTCAGCGCGATTAAGGGGGAAAATCTGGATACGCTGTTGGAAATGATCCTGACAGTGGCGGAAATGGAAGACCTCTACGCTAACCCGAACCGACCGGCTAAGGGTACCGTGATTGAGGCTCACCTGGACAAAGCAAGGGGACCAGTGGCAACTTTATTGGTGCAAAACGGAACTCTGCGAGTGGGCGATATTGTGGTCGCAGGCTCGGCTTTGGGTAAGGTGCGGGCGATGATCGACGATCGGGGCGCTCGGGTAGACCAAGCCCTTCCCTCCTTCGCGGTGGAAGTTCTGGGGCTGCGGGAAGTTCCTCGTGCCGGCGATGAGTTTGATGTCTTCCAAAATGAAAAAGAAGCTGCGGCGATCGCCTCTGGAAGAGCTACGTCCCAACGGGATTCGCGACTGCTGCAAGGCGGCCGGATCAGTCTCAGCGGTTTCTCTCAACAAGCCAAGGAAGGTGTTCTCAAGGAACTCAACTTGATCTTGAAGGCAGATGTTCAAGGTTCTTTGGAGGCTATTGTCGGGGCCTTGAGGCAACTTCCTCAAAAAGAAGTTCAACTCCGCTTGCTGCTTTCTGCACCGGGAGAAATTACGGAAACAGATGTTGACCTCGCAGCAGCCAGTAATGCCGTAATTGTCGGGTTCAATACCACTCTGGCTACGGGTGCTCGCCAAGCAGCCGACCAAGCAGGTGTGGACGTGCGGGAATACAGCATTATCTACAACCTCTTGGATGATATTCAAGGGGCGATGGAAGGCTTGCTGGAACCGGAATTGGTGGAAGAACCTCTAGGTCAAGTCGAGGTGCGGGCTGTCTTTGCGATCGGTCGCGGGGCTGTTGCAGGATGTTACGTACTCTCTGGCAAGGTAGTCCGCAACTGCAAGGTGCGGGTGCGCCGCGGCAATAACGTGGTTTACGAAGGTGTTCTCGACTCCCTCAAACGGATGAAGGAAGATGCTAAGGAAGTCAATGCCGGCTACGAATGCGGTATTTCCTTGAGCGGATTCACCGACTGGGCCGAAGGCGACATTATTGAAGCCTACCGGATGGTCACTAAACGCCGTACTCTCTCAGCATGATTTGGGATTTAGGATTGAGGATTCAAGGCAGGGCAATTACCTGCCTTTTGCTCCTCAATCCTCAATCTAAAATCGGCAATTTCGATCGATTAATTCAACATCCTTAAGTCTCAATTTAAAATGGATAAAATCGATCGATTAATTCAACAGTCTCAAGTCTCAATTTAAAATGGATAAAATCGATCGATTAATTCAACACCCTCAAGCTTCCATCTAAAATTTATAAAATAGATCGATTAATTGAAAATTCCAAATCTAAAATTTAAAAATTCCAAATCTAAAATCTAAAATCTAAAATCTAAAATCTAAAACCGCCATGCGTTCTTTTTGGTTTGAACCTTTCTTGTGGATTCACGCTGCTGGCGCTGCCGCAGTGCCGCTGTTCTTGGGAATATCTTTGCTGGGATTGGCAGTTGGTTCACCCATATTTCCTGTTTGGTTGGAAGTATTTTTAGTGGCGATCGCGGGCATTTTACCAGTATTGTGGATGCAGTGGTTCCGCCCTTTCTACATTTTTAGCATCTTAGCTGTAGCGGTGAAACCGCAAAATTTGACGTTGTTGCAGCAGCAAATTCTTACTAGGTTTAAATTACCCTTAAATCGCGCGATCGCTTTGTTTGTAGCTGTTTTGCTGGCAGTCATTTTATGGCAAATCTACAGGATTTCTCCTCTAGCCGCTGGAGTGGCTCCGTTTCCACCTCAGTGGCGATTGGCCGGTTTGTTATTGGCAGCTTTAGCTTTTTTAGCTAGCAATTTGTTTTTGCAAGTTCCTGCTAGCGTATTGATTGTTTTGCTGGCACCTGAACCCCAGCTTGCAGCTACAAAACCCTATGTTTTGGCAAAAATTTCTCAGGATTTTACTGTTTTGGGATGGCAAGTCGATCGAATTTTGCCTCCGGTCGCTGGGAAACTCGATCGCCATGAGGTTGTTTCCACAGAGTAGATTTTGTCAGCAAAGGCACAGCATAACGACAAGATATCTCCCTCTAACCCACAGGATTTGATGACAAACAGATCGCCCTTTTTACCATTTGCTGTAAGTGCGATCGCTCGTTCAATCTCTAATTTAAAATCAATAATTCCCCATCTAAAATCTACAATCTAAAATCGAATGCATACCCAATCTAAAATCCAAAATCTAAAATCTAAAATCGATCGACCGCACACTACCTAACATAAAATCACGAAGCCAATTGCGTCTTAGCAAGCATTGGAGCCGCCTGCAACAACTGTTGCGTGTAAGGATGTTGCGGGTTAGTAAAAATATCCCGAGTGTTGCCAATTTCAACTATTTTACCAGCATTCATTACCGCAATGCGATCGCAAAAATATCTAGCTACCCACAAATCGTGAGTAATAAACAAATAAGTCAGATTAAACTCTTGTTTTAACTCCAACATTAACTCTAAAACTTGCGTTTGCACGCTCGCATCCAACATACTCACTGGTTCGTCGCAAATTATTAATTGCGGTTGAGTAATCAAAGCCCTAGCAATCGCCACTCGCTGCTGCTGTCCTCCCGACAATTCCCCTGGATAGCGACTCCAAAATTCCTGGGCTGGAGTCAAACCTACCCTCTCTAACATTTGCATTACTTGTTGTTTAGCTTGCTCGGGAGTTGCTAATTTGTGAATGAATAAAGGGTCAGCAATACTTTGCCCGACAGTCATCACAGGATTCAAGCAAGCGTGCGGATCTTGAAAAACCATTTGCATTTCGCGGCGGTGTTTTCTCACAGCATCGCGGCTGAGGGTTGTTAAATTTGTTCCCAAAAATTCAACTTTGCCACCCGTAGGGGGAATTAGCTGCAAAATTGTCCGAGACAAGGTACTTTTGCCGCATCCCGATTCGCCCACAAGTCCCAATATTTCACCTCGATCTAGCTTTAAACTCACCCCATCTACTGCTTTAATTACTTCCCGTTTTTTAGCAAATACTAGATTTAAAAAATTGCTTTCCAAACTGTAATGCTGCTGCAAATCCGTCACGTTCAACAAAGGCAAATTTCCCGCAGAAGCAGCCTGAGAATCTCCGTGTTTCCCTCTGCCTTCTGCCTTCTTTTCTCTTCCTTCTTCTTGCTCTCCTATGCCTTGTACCTTCTCTTCTCTTCCTTCTGCCTTCTGCCCTCTTCCTTCTTCCTTCTGAATGTGTAAAGCGGCGTTTAAGAGCGATCGAGTGTATTCATGCTGCGGTCGTCCGAAAACATCTTGCACTGGACCAGTTTCTACTATTTTACCCCCATACATTACCGCAATGCGATCGCAGTATTCACCCACCATCGCTAAATCGTGAGAAATTAACAGAATAGCCGTTCCCCGTTCCGCACAAAGGCGCGTTAATTCCTGCAAAATTTGAGCGGCTACAGTTACATCCAAACTCGTCGTCGGTTCGTCCGCTACAATTAATTTAGGATCGAGTAACAGAGCTAAAGCAATTGCCACTCTCTGTCGCATTCCGCCGCTGAATTCGTGGGGAAACTGCGACCAGCGAGACGCAGGAATTTTCACCGCTTCCAAAATTTCGATCGCCCGTTTTTTCGCTTGCGATTTTGACAAATTCTGTCTGTGAGCTTGCAAAGTTTCAATGCAGTGTTCTCCAACAGTCATCAACGGATCGAGACGAGTCATCGGATCTTGAAAAATCAGCGCCACAGCTTCCCCGCGAAACCGCCTCAATCGCGAAGAATTCATCTCAAATACCGACTCTCCCGAAAAACTAACTCGCCCCTCAATCTGCGTCGGTTCCGGTAGCAAGCGCATCGCAGCGCGTCCCAAAGTTGACTTGCCGCAACCGGATTCTCCTACTAATCCGAGCTTTTCTCCCGGTTGCAGCGTCAAAGAAACGCCGTCAACGGCCCAACCGGATTGGCCCCGCCGCTGAGGGTAAGCTACTCGCAAATTTTCGACGGAAAACAAAGAATCGATCATTGGGAATGGTAATGAGTAATCGGAGCAATTTTAGATTTTAGATTTTAGATTGCTTGTTGACGTTCTCCCCACCGCTTCTAAAAACCTATGTAAATCTGTTCAGTAAGAATAAGATGTCACAGAAGTCCAAGTCCACGGTATAACTTCCTCAAGGTAAAAAGTAGTGCATTACTGCTTGCTGATTGCTCGGCGATTGCTCAACTTTAAGCATGACCACGATTCCTTAGTTAAAGTTTGCGACCTTGAGGGGGTAAATTATTCAGTTGTAGTGGGATGATTAATTTGTGTTAGGTGTTTTACGGCTATCACCCCGTCAAAGCCTTAACAACCCGCATTAATCTAGCGTTATCAGATCTTACATTAATTTTGCCATAGGGAGCGCGAGTTGCCAAAATACTGAGAATTAGAGCTGATAATCATTGGTAAACCTAGATATTCCGGCTACTGCTTTGAACCCTAAAAGGGACAAGGATTCTCAATTAGGACTTACGCACTCTCCGTGAAAAATTAGCCTTTGCGATTACTTCGCTGCGCTCGTAATGACAGAAAATCATAATCCTTGCGTCAGTCCTGTCAATATTGCTACTAAAAGTTGTAACTGGCTTTCACGTTGTGGAGGGAATCGGTAATCGGTAATCGGTAATGGCTGCAAGCCATAAACAGCTAAAAGTTATTAGTTTTTAGTCAATTGGCAATTACCCATTACCCATTACCCATTACCCATTCCCCATTACGATTAAATTCCCTTCCGCTTCAACTCAGCTTTTCGCAGTATATAAGTAGCCGCGCAATCTGCATGGGGATGGTCTGCTAAAACTTCCGCTAGTTCCAACACGTACCCGGCAAGTTGCGTCCCTAACTTGTCAACAAGCACCTGACGTTCCCGAGCTGCTAGTTCCTGCACGCGAGCCTGTGCTTGCCAGGTAGTAGAAAACATCTTGTCAATCTCGGTGTGCAGTCCCAGACTTTCGAGAATATCCCACTCGCCGTTGTCGCACCAAATTCCCCCGCACAGCAGGCATCTCTCGATGTAAAAAGGAATCCGACTGAAGGGGACTTTCGCACGTGACAAGTAGTGACCGTCTTCCGGACACAAAGCTGCTTTGCTGTCGTAGGGAGAAGGTGTGAATTCTATCCCCAGAGTCCCTGTATCCGACTGCTCGGATTTGAACGACCACTGGCGTTGGTATTTTTGCCAAGCTTCGTATTCTTTACCTGGAATCCAGATGCCGTAACAGTTGGGACACCACTGCACCGACATACTGCCGGCTAAGGTGCCGCCCTCTAGATTCGGATGTTTGCATTTTGGACATTGCACGGCTTTATCTCTCCTTGCCTTCTCAATTCCCTGTTAATTAATGTTAATTTTGCACCTCAGCGGGCTCGGAAGCATCAGAATTTTTTTGCAGCAGGGCGCTGCAATAGCCGATTAAGGTATCGAGCCGCGCTATCGCTCCTGTTTGCCTTGATGTCACTGTCGCCGGCTGTCGCGCCGCTTGCAAAAACGTCACGTCTGTTCCCAATAATCGCAGTTGCTTGTGAATTTCCGTCAGGTAGGGCTGTTCCGGGGTTGTTTTCGAGCTTTCTAACTCGCTACTGCTGGCTTCCATAATTTGGTTCGCAAAAAATTGCTGCACTTTTTTGTATTCGGCTGCTACCACTTTTCGATCCAGACGATCCTGGGAGGCTGTTCTTTTGAGCTCCTCTAGTGCTTGCTGTAATTTTCGGTAGCGCGATCGTCGCTCTTCGGACAATATCATAATTTTGTAAAGAAATTTGTATCTATAATTAGAGTAATCGCTCGCTTAAAGCTTAAAAAATGGCGAATTGTGGCATTTGTGGATCGATTATCGGTCGATCGAGAGTATAGTGTTTGCTTTTAAGGGTACATTGAGACATCTGGCTGCTGTTGTTAATTCAGTGTTGCCAGTTTTGGTATCGATCGCCCTTTCCTTTGCTACAAATGTCAAAATATCCCGATCTTACTTCGTCGCTTGCGTGACATTGGCGATGCCGCAGTCAATATTTTTTCCTCCCTGAGGGAGTAGGCGAGTCGAAAATAGATAGGTATATTTAACGGAAAAATAGATGATTTTTTTGATTTGCAATTTCTGACTGTCGATTAGTTTAGTATATCTAAACACAGAAATTTCGCAATTCAACCGTTAGCGGACTTTTAACCATTAGACATCTCTAATAAATTGAGCCCGATTCAGGCGAGATACCTCTCCCACAAGCAGTTTTGGAGATGTCTATTTGTATTTCTAAGTTTTAAAGGTGTACCCCATGAACGCAAACACTTTGACTGCCTCTGTTTCGATCGATCCCGCCCTAGTTCCCGATTGGCTGCAAGAATGCCTGAACTTGCGATCCTCTTCGAGGGCAACACTTACGCAGCTTGACGCCAGTCCTAATCCCAATTGCGGGACTGACAACGATTTAATTTGTCGGGCCTTTGAATTTGCCCGCGACCTCCACGAGGGTCAGTACCGCAAGTCAGGAGAACCTTACATTTGCCATCCGGTAGCTGTCGCTGGAATACTGCGCTATATGGGTGGCAACAGTGCCATGATAGCAGCGGGTTTCTTGCACGACATCGTGGAAGATACGGAAGTTACGGTGGAAGAATTAGAACAACGCTTCGGCCCTGAAGTTCGGCAATTAGTGGAAGGCGTAACCAAGCTTTCTAAGTTTAATTTTTCCAGCAAAACCGAACGGCAAGCTGAAAATTTCCGCCGGATGTTTTTGGCAATGGCTAAAGATATTCGGGTAATTGTCGTGAAATTAGCAGATCGGCTGCACAATATGAGAACTCTGGAACATTTGTCTCCAGAAAAACAGCGCAGTATTTCTTTAGAAACCCGAGAAATTTTTGCTCCTTTGGCAAACCGTTTGGGGATCGGCCGTTTTAAGTGGGAATTGGAAGATTTAGCATTTAAATATTTGGAACCGGAGGCTTACCGGGAAATTCAAGATTTGGTGGCTGTGAAGCGAGCAGATCGCGAAACTCAACTGGCAGAAGTTACTGATTGTTTGCGAGAAAGGCTTGATAAATTAGGAATTAAATGCTACGAAGTCAGCGGCCGTCCGAAACATTTGTACGGAATTTACGGGAAGATGCAGCGACGGCAAAAAGGATTCCATCAAGTTTACGATATTGCGGCAGTGCGGATAATTGTGGAAACCAAAGATGAATGCTATCGCGCATTAGCAATCGTCCACGATTCTTTCCGCCCGATTCCGGGCCGTTTTAAAGATTATATCGGTTTGCCGAAGGCAAATCGCTATCAATCTTTGCATACTGGAGTCATCGGAACTAGCGGACGGCCGATCGAAGTTCAAATTCGCACGGTAGCAATGCACCACATTGCTGAATACGGAATTGCAGCTCACTGGAAATACAAAGAAACTGGCGGTTCTAATACTAAAGTAGCCGGTGACGACGAGAAATTTACATGGCTGCGGCAACTGCTGGAATGGCAAAGCGATCTTAAGGACGATCGCGAATATTTAGAGAGTGTTAAGGACAATTTATTTGACGAAGATATCTATGTTTTTACTCCTAACGGAGATGTGGTCGATCTCAATAAAGGATCGACCCCTGTAGATTTTGCTTACCGCATTCATACAGAAGTCGGAAATCACTGCACCGGCGCGCGGGCTAACGGACGGATGGTGACGCTAGACACGGTTTTAAAGAATGGCGATATTGTCGAAATCTTGACGCAAAAAAGCGGTCATCCGAGTTTGGACTGGCTGCATTTTGTCAAAACCAGTGGCGCAAAAAATCGGATTCGCCAGTGGTACAAGCGATTCAACCGAGATGAAAATATCGCTCGCGGGCGGGAATTACTGGAAAAAGAATTCAGCAAAAAAGGTTTGGAAGCTTTGCTAAAATCCGAGCCGATGCAGTCAGTCGCCCTGCGCTGCAATTACCACAGCGTTGAAGATTTATTAGCAGCTTTGGGCTACGGCGAAGTAACGTTAAATCTGGTAGTTAACCGACTGCGAGATGCGATTAAAGCTAAGCAAAAACTCGAAACAAATCCAGCAGGTGGAACGCAAGAAGTGCCCGTGCAAATACCTGCTGTCATGCCGCCTAAACCCCTGCCGAGTTCATCTCCGAGCAAATCTCCGATCGCAGGTGTTGAAGGTTTACTGTATCATTTAGCGGGTTGCTGCTGTCCGATTCCGGGGGAAGCAATTATTGGAGTTGTCACTCGCAATCGCGGAATTTCGATTCACCGTCAAGGGTGTTCAAATGTGGAGGGGGTAGCTGGAGATCGGTTAGTTCCTGTCAGTTGGAATGCGGGCGATCGCACTGCTAGCCGTCCCGCTACTTATCCGGTGAACATTCAAATTGAAGCGCTCGATCGGGTGGGAGTTCTCAATGATGTATTGTCGCATTTAAAGGACAACAAAGTCAACGTTCGCAGCGCTCAAGTAAAAACTTATCCGGGTTTGCCAGCGTTAATCGATTTGTGCATGGATATTCAGGACAAACAGCAGTTTGAGAAGACTTGCATGCAAATTAAAAATATGAGCGATATTTTGAATTTGCGGCGGCTGAGTGAAGGGAATTAAGGTGCGAGAGGGGCGGAGGCGAAAGCACCGCCCCTACACAATACAGTCCTGGACGCACCGAATTTATATGTAGGAAGCACATTTCGTGTCCGATCTATCGCAAACAAATTCGTTCGTAGTAAGGACTTCAGTCCGTAAAATCTCAGCGGACTTCAGTCCGCCCTACAAACCTTTTTTATGGTAATCGATCGCAAAAAGATTCGTTCGTAGTAAGGACTTCAGTCCTTAAAATCTCAGCAGGCTGAAGTCTTTACTACCAACCTTTTTTATGGTGATCTATCGCAAAAAGATTCGTTCGTAGTAAGG
>JBOFTL010000409.1:0-13897 GCA_051652045.1 Microcoleus sp.
ACGACGAACCGATCGAGCCAAATCTTTATGATTGCGAATGTTTTTCCATTTCGGACTGTTTTGGTGCAAACTTTAGTGTTGTTTTTGGCGATCGCGATCGAAGCGCGGTTTTTGCAAAAACTGCTGAAGCTTGCTCCCAGAAACAGCGTTGAATATGCAGCCATCCTCAATCTATCTTGCTGTTGTGTTGGTTGGTTAGTTTTTTTTGGCATTGAAAGCGTTCTTTCTCGTAATTTGCGGGAATGGCTGATCGATTATGTTTTGTTAGGAGGCGATCGGGAATTTTATGCTGTATTAACTGCGATCGGCATTTTTATCCTGGTAGTAACTTTTATTGCTAAATGGCAAGCATTAGAAGTGTTAGAAAAATTGGTACTTGGCACTAAAAAAACACCCGCTTCCGAAGCTCAGTTTAGAAGGTCGTTTACTCTCACGCGCCGCCTTCCCAAGAAGAGTTTTAAAGTATCTACCCAGTTTGGAGCTATTTTAATCGGCCATACCGTTAGCAATGGCGTGATTCTTGTCGTGTTGTTTTTGCAAAGCGTTAATTGATAGTCGATCGTTGTAGTGCGAGCGTCCCCGCTCGCGATCGATTGATAGTTGATAGTTGATAGTTGACAAATGACAATAACGGGGTGGTAAACTCTGATTTAGTATAATAATCGATCGAGTATCAACTCTCCACTCTCAACTCCCAACAGTCACTCGATCGAGCATCAACTATCAACTTTCAACCATGAAGGCGGGCACGGGGCCGCCGCCCCTACCAACTCTCAACTCTCAACTATTTAATGTTCCTTTTTGTCTTGTTTTACCGCTGCGTCTCTTTTCGCTGTAAAATCCGTAGCTGTGGCATTATTACCCAGACTAATTTTACCGTTGAGAGTTGTTCCTTTAATGATGCCTCGCAGTTTCACAAAACTTTTACCATCGGTAGTTTTAACCCCGTTACAACCAGCTAAATTTGTCACATAACCTGACAAGCTCAATCCTTGATTTTCCCACTTACCAGTTAGAGATGGTTGATTTTCAAGCATTTTTTTAGTATTGGTTTTACTGTTGCCCGATCGCAAATTACCGTTCAGATAAACACCAGATTGCTCTATTGTCAATACCAAAGCATTAGATTTCAGGCATTTAGGCAAACTTTTAGGATCGAAGCGATAATTGCCGGCAATTGCAGGTGGAGCTTTTAAACTTGTTTCGCCCCAGGCAGTTACTGCTTTAAATAGTACCGCCACGGAGCCGATCGCAATCCCGTAAAATGCCAGCGATTTAAAACTTAAATGATTCATAATGTTGATAATTGATAATTGGTAATTGGTAATTATGCCAACTAACTACTGACTAATGACTGATGACTAATGACTAATGACTACTGACTACTGACTAATGACTACTGACTACTGACTACTGACTACTGACTACTGACGGAGTACAGAAGCCAAGTGCGATCGCACTTTAACATAGCACCTAGCAATTAACAGTGAAGAGTGACACTGCACGGCCAATTCATCAGTATACCGCCCCAAAGTTTGGCGTTCAATTCCCCATTCCCGACTCGTACCGGCAATCGTTAAATCTGCCTTAGCAGAAGCTGCAATCACCGCTTGAATTGGCTCAGCAGCTTCTACAATCGGAATTTCAATGCGCGATCGAACTTCCACCGGCAACCGCTCCATCACTCGTTGAAACTCGTAACTCAGTTCATTTTGAGCTTCACCTTCAACTGCTACCCGCAGCACTGTCAAACGGCGTTCTTCACTATTCACTAACATCCTCAATGCCAATTCTAAACCCAAATCGTCGTGAATGTTTGCCGCATAAGGCACTAACAAATTATTTAATTTTTCCCGACCTCTGTCAACAAAAATTGCTACATCTACTTTAGCATTGCCCAGAATCTGACCGACGCGCCCTCCCAAACGGTTGCTGCTAAAAGTAGGTCTGTGCCATCCTACTAAAATTAAATCCGCGCGATCGATTTCGGCAATTTGCGCAGTTTCTCGCGCTACATCGTTAGTAACGCGAACGATGGGATGTACCAATTTTCTGGCTGACGGCACTTGCAAACTATCAATCAATTCTGATAATTTCGATCGGCGCTCTTGAATGATGCGATCGGTTTCTGCGGGCGTACTTTCAAAAGCATAATCCTCATTGAATTCTATCAAACTTAGCGGATGAACCGCCGCCGACTGCAAATCTTTACTCTCAGTATCGGCAGGTGGCTGTGCCAGAGCTACTGCTAATTGTAGCAAACCTTTCTGCGTGCTAGGATTGGCAACAGGCACTAAAATTCGATAAGTCGGCTGCAATTTTGTTTCATTGACTTTGCTGGCTTCCGCAAGTTTTGATTCTTCTAATTCTGAATCATCCTCGCTAAATTCCGACACATCCAGCCGGATCGATCGTTTGGGATAAGTCCACTCTAACAGTGGCGAAGTCATAAAAGTAGTCACCAAAGCCATAATCACTAACATGGTAAATAACAATGGTGAAATTACTCCCAGAGACAAACCGATATTCAGCACAATTAATTCAGTTAAGCCGCGAGTATTCATCATCCAACCCAGGGCAGAAGCTTCGCGATTGCTGATGCCACATACTCTAGCAGCAACGTAAGTCCCGACATATTTACCAATAATTGCTACTCCTAAAACAGCGGCGCACAGCAACCATAAATCCGGCTTGTTGAGCAAGCCGATTTGAGTGCGCAAGCCGCTATAAGCAAAAAATACTGGCAGCAGGAATATCAGCACAAAGTCTTCAGTTTTTTCGGCTAACTCTCTGGTCAATCCCGCATTTTTTGGCATCGCAGCACCCAACAAAAACGCGCCGAAGATTAAATGAATGCCAATCAATTCGGTGATTAATGCAGAAGCGACAACTCCCATGTAAATTCCTGCAAGCACTAACTGAGTTAACTTGCCGGTGCGGTTGTAGTGTTTGGAAAGCCGCTGCAAAAACCAGCGAACTACCGTTAACATGAAAGTGATGTAAATTATAGATTCAAAAATAGTCGGCAAAGCGCCTACCATTGAGTTAGTCCGGGTAACTGCGATCGCCACTGCTAGCAAACACCAAGCCGTGACATCATCTACTGCCGCGCAAGTTAAAGCCAGGGTTCCCAATTTGGTATGCTGTAAATTATGTTCGGTAATAATTCTTGCCAGCACGGGAAATGCTGTAATTGACATTGCCGCGCCTAAAAACATGGCAAAGGCAGTAAAGGAAACGCTGTTGTTTGAGACTAGCGGGTATAGCAACAGTGCTAAAATGCTTCCTAAAGAAAACGGCACTAAAATGCTAACGTGGGAAGTTAAAATCGCTATATCTAAGTTGCTTTTGAGATACTTGGGATTCAGTTCTAAGCCGATCAAAAACATGAAAAAAATTAGCCCAACTTCAGATAGTACGTTGAGGAAAGGAACGGCTTCGGCTGGAAATAGTGCGGCTGATAAATCTGGCGCTACTAAACCCAATAGTGACGGCCCGAGCATGATGCCTGCTACAATTTCTCCGATAACTTGGGGTTGTTTGATCCAGCGGAATCCCAAGCCGACAAGTCTCGAAAGTGCGATGACAATTAGAACTTCAAGTAAGACTAAAATGGCGATCGGCATGGTAGTTGACAGTTGAGAGTTGACAGTTGACAGTTGACCGGTGGTAGGGGCCCTGCCTTGAGTGCCCGCCCTAGTTGATAGTTGACAGCATACAGGTTGACAGTTGACAGTTGACAGTGGTTATTATTACTTTTCTTCCCTCTTCCTTCTTCCCTCTTCCCTCTTCCTTCTTCCCTCTTCCCTCTTCCTTCTTCCCTCTTCCTTCTTCCCTCTTCCCTCTTCCTTCTTCCCTCTTCCTTCTTCCAAGTTGTCAGACAGCGCAGCGCATAGTGTGATAATCTAGTGAAGTTGTTTAAATTCGCACATCCGGGTTTTCGGGTGTTTTCAAGGCTCAAACCTTGAGAAATACGACCGGGTGGAGGATTAACCCGAATCAGGAGTTAAAAATACAATGCCAGTAGTCAGTTTGGCTCAAATGTTAGAGTCAGGGGTTCACTTCGGACATCAAACGCGCCGGTGGAACCCGAAAATGTCTCCTTATATTTTTACAGAGCGCAACGGGGTTCACATCATTGACCTCGTGCAAACCGCTCAGCTTATGGAAGACGCCTACGATTACATGAGAGTAGCCTCCGAAAAAGGCAAAAAGTTTCTCTTCGTGGGTACGAAGCGCCAAGCTGCCGGTATTGTAGCGCAAGAAGCCCAACGCTGTGGCGCCTACTACGTCAACCAGCGCTGGCTTGGCGGAATGCTCACTAACTGGACGACTATTAAATCGCGGGTGGAACGCCTCAAAGATTTAGAAAGGCGCGAGGAAACAGGAGCTCTCGATTTGCTTCCGAAAAAAGAAGCTTCGGTGTTGCGCCGGGAAATGGTCAAACTCCAAAAATATTTGGGCGGAATTAAATCAATGCGCCGGATTCCCGACGGAGTGGTACTTGTAGACCAACGTCGGGAGTATAATGCGGTGTTGGAATGCCAAAAATTGGGAATTCCGATCGTATCTTTGCTGGACACTAATTGCGACCCCGATTTGGTGGATATTCCCATTCCGGCGAACGACGATGCCATTCGGTCAATTAAGTTGATAGTGGGCAAGTTGGCTGATGCTATCTACGAAGGCCGTCACGGCCAGCTCGAAAGCGAAGTCGAGGAATACGAAGATTACGATGGTGCTTACGAAGGCGGTGAATACGAGGGCGAAATCGAAGAATTAGACGATCCCGATTTTGTAGATCCCGACGACGAAGACGAAGGGGAAAGCGAAGAATAAATAGATCGATCGATTTTAGATTTTAGATTTTAGATTGGCGATTTGATGATTTTTGGATTGGCGATTTGATAGTGACTGATGGCGATGGTAATTAATTGCACCCCCGTCATTGGAAATTGAGTCGAATCGCAAATCTAAAATAAAAACAACTCAAAAATCCAAAATCGCCAATCTAAAATCGTATTGCTGACAACTAATCTGATGGGAAATTGAGAGAAGATGGCGGACATATCTGCAAAACTTGTGAAAGAACTCCGCGACAAAACGGGCGCGGGTATGATGGACTGTAAAAAAGCTCTCGCTGCAAACGATGGCGATGTAGAAAAATCAATTGAATGGCTGCGCAAAAAAGGTCTGGCCGGGGCAGACAAAAAAGCGGGACGAGTTGCTTCTGAAGGACTCGTAGGCAGCTACATTCACACTGGCGGGCGCGTTGGCGTGCTAGTGGAAGTTAACTGCGAAACCGACTTTGTGGCGCGCCGCGAAGAGTTCCAAAATTTGGTACGGAATGTTGCCATGCAAATTGCAGCTTGTCCGAACGTGGAATACGTGAAAGTTGAAGATATCCCAGCCGATGTTGTCGAAAGAGAAAAGGCAATTGAAATGGGCAAGGATGATTTGGGCAACAAGCCGGAAAATATCAAAGAAAAAATCGTTCAAGGGCGGATTGACAAGCGATTGAAAGAGCTATCTTTGATGGATCAGCCTTTTATTAGAGATCAGAATATCTCAGTAGAAGAGTTGGTAAAACAAACGATCTCCCAATTAGGAGAAAATGTCCAAGTCCGTCGCTTCGTGCGCTTTGTTTTGGGCGAAGGAATTGAAAAGGTAGAATCTAATTTTGCTGACGAAGTGGCAGCACAGATGGGCGGCCAATAATCAAAAATTCAGCTTGAAACAGAAATCTATTTGTAGGGTGCGCACTGCGCACCTTATTCAATTTTAGATTTTAGATTTTAGATTTTGGATTGGAGATTGGGAGATTGGAAAATTGAAGATTGAAGATTGAAGATTTTAAATTTAAAATGTGAGATTGGATAATTATTAATTGGGATTGACAAACTATATTGAAATTATCTGCGTTAATCAGCGTCAATTTGCTGTTATCTGCGGTTTCTAAAAAAAGAAATTTTATATTTAATAAATAGGAGATATCTAGTGGCAACAAGAGAGAAAATAGAGCAAGACTTAGCAGCACTTGCCGAAGCACTCACTGCCTTAAATTTAGAGTTTCGCAGTGTTTACGAAGGTTATTTGACGGCTTTAGGACAAGCAGTGCAGCAGCAATTAATTTTGGCTTGCTATCACATTTGCACGCAATCAGTGCCGGAACCATTCCTCCAGTTGTCTTTTGACGGAAGACAAAAAATGCAGCAGTCTCTGCGACGTTTGGCAAAAGAAACTAAAGAAAATTTACGATCGCTCGTGGATGAATCAGCCGATGAGGAAGCAATTGTAACAGAAGAAGCAACTTCAGAAGATGCGGAATTACCCGAAACCAACGATCGATTGCAGGCGGAAAATTACCTGCTGTCAATTACCAATTCCCCGGAAAGTTTGGCACGGTGGCAAGATAGCGTCGAAAGGGCGATCGCTAATATTATCAAGCAGCTTTCTCGCGATGCAAACCGTTTGCTGCAACAGTCGGGAATTGTACCGCGACAACTGCCGGAAGCTGTTTTAGAAGCTGCTTCTCAAGCTGAATCCTCCGGAGGTGAGAGCGTGGCGGGACCGCCAAATATATTGAGTTTGATCGTGGAAACTGATGTTACTTCGGAATCGGAAAACTTCGCAGTAACAGCAGCTAATACTGCCATGAACGTTACAGCTATTAAGCTGCGTTTGTCGGAAATTGAGTTTGCTGATGCTAACACTTCTGTTTGGCGGCAGCAAATTCGCAATTTATCTTTACGGTTAAATTCGATCGGGCGCGATTATCAGAAAAAACGTCGGGAATTAGCCATTGTTGAGGCAGAGTCGGCTTGGCGATCGAGTTGGTTTGAAGATTAGTTGATAGTTGGGAATGGGGAATGGGGCATGGGGCATGGGGCATGGGACATGGGGCATGGGGCATGGGGAATTGGAAATTCTCTCAATCGTACAATATTCCAATCTCCCAATTTTCCGATCGTACAATCTAAAATCTAAAATCTAAAATCTCAAACCTAAAATCTCCTGACAGTTGAGGGTTGATAGTCGATCGTTGTCAATTACCAATTACCAATTACCAACTACCAATTACCAATTACCAATTACCAATTACCCATTCCCAATTACCAATTACCCATTCCCGATCGCTCGTGTAAAATATAAGATCTAAAATCTAAAATCTAAAATCTAAAATCTAAAATCGACATGACTTATAACGAACCAGAATGGCAGCGGTGGCAAAAGGCCCTTGCAGTAGAAGCAGATCGCGGTTTTAATGACATCCAAGGGAGTCAATACCGCTTTAGCGAATTTCTCGCTATTAGCTTAAGACAACTCGCCGCAGCAGCACCGGGTAATTGGCGCGATCGATCGCGACAGCTAGCTGCAGAATTTGACATCTATCCTCAGAAAGATATCGAAGAACGACGCTTTTTAATCGCACAAACTAGCGGCTTTCTAACGCAAATGCAGCGCATTTGGGAAACAGAAAACGCGCAACAAACTAACAATTATTCCAACAATCCTCAAACTGCCGAGGCGTCAATTTCTTCTACTCCCAAAACCGCACCGCTGAATTCAGCACCTGCACCGTTAAGCCTCACTTTAGACCAAGCTTTGACTCGCGTTACCGGCATCGGTCTGGCTAACGGCAATCGCTTGGCAAAATTGGGTTTGTACACCGTCCACGACCTACTTTATTACTATCCCCGCAACCACATCGATTACGCAAAACAAGTACAAATTTGCGATTTAGTAGCTGGAGAAACTGTTACTTTAGTAGCCGAAGTCAAACGCTGCAATTGCTTTTCCAGCCCCAAAAATAAAAAACTAACAATATTAGAAGTCATCTTAAAAGACCGCACTGGGCAACTTAAACTCAGCCGCTTTTTTGCAGGGCCTCGCTACAGCAATCGCGGCTGGCAAGAACACAAAAAACGCGAATACTGTCAAGGTGCGATCCTCGCAGCTTCGGGATTGGTGAAGCAAAATAAATACGGCATTACTTTAGAAAATCCCGAATTAGAAGTGTTGGATGATTCGGGAAGTACGATCGAATCTATGAAAGTCGGTAGGGTAATTCCCGTTTACCCGCTGACGGATGGCGTGGATGCGGGTGTAGTGAGGCGGGGAATTGTAGCGGTAACGCCTGCCGCCAAATTGCTGCCGGAATCTTTACCCGATGAATTGCGCGAGAAATACGGTTTAATGGGGATAGCGGATGCTGTAACTAACATTCATTTTCCGCTCGATCGAGATTGTTTGGCAGCCGCCCGCCGCCGCTTAGTTTTTGACGAGTTTTTCTATTTACAATTAGGACTTTTAAAGCGCCGCCAATCGCAAAAAAAAGCTCAAGCTAGTGCCGTCATTCTGCCTAACGGCAAGTTAATCGAAGATTTTTATAAAATACTGCCTTTTGCTTTAACAAACGCCCAGGAAAGGGTAATTAATGACATTTTGAACGATTTAGCATCAACGGAACCGATGAACAGATTGGTGCAAGGCGATGTCGGGGCGGGAAAAACAGTTGTAGCTGTGGTGGCGATGCTAGCAGCAATTCAATCCGGCTATCAAGCAGCATTAATGGCACCGACGGAAGTTTTGGCAGAACAGCATTATCGCAAGTTGGTAAGTTGGTTTAATTTGATGCACTTGCCAGTTGAATTGTTAACTGGTTCGACAAAAATAACTAAACGCCGGGAAATTCACAGCCAATTAGAAACTGGAGAATTGCCCGTTTTAGTGGGAACTCACGCGCTGATTCAAGATACTGTTAATTTTTATAAATTAGGTTTGGCAGTGATTGACGAACAGCACCGATTCGGCGTGCAGCAGCGGGCAAAATTGCAGCAAAAAGGCGAATCTCCTCACGTATTAACGATGACGGCGACTCCGATTCCTCGAACTTTGGCGCTGACTTTGCACGGCGATTTAGATGTGAGTCAAATTGACGAATTGCCGCCGGGAAGACAGGCGATTCAAACAACTGTTTTAGCTTCTAAAGAACGCACTCAAGCTTATGAATTAATCCGCCGGGAAGTTGCTAGCGGGCGTCAGGTTTATGTGGTGTTACCGCTGGTGGAAGAATCGGAAAAATTAGACGTGCGATCGGCCATTGAGGAACAGGAAAAATTGCAAGCAAGTATCTTTCCTGAATTTAAGGTTGGTTTGCTGCACGGCAGAATGAGTAGTGCCGATAAAGACGATGCAATTACTAAATTTCGCGACAAAGAAACGGATATTTTAGTATCTACTACGGTGGTAGAAGTTGGGGTTGATGTGCCGAATGCCACGGTGATGCTGATAGAAAATGCCGAGCGTTTCGGACTGTCGCAGTTGCACCAATTGCGAGGAAGAGTCGGGCGGGGCAGCAGCCGTTCTTATTGTTTGTTAATGCCGGGATCTAAGGCAACGGAAGCAATGCAAAGAATGAAGGTTTTAGAACAATCTCAAGATGGCTTTTTTATAGCAGAAATGGACATGAGATTGCGGGGGCCGGGTCAGGTTTTGGGAACTCGGCAATCGGGTTTGCCGGATTTTGCTTTGGCGAGTTTGGTGGAGGATCAGGAGGTTTTGGAGTTGGCTAGAGAAGCCGCGCAAATGGTGATTGATAGCGATGAAAGTTTGGATGAATGGCCTGTGGTGCGGGATGAGTTGGAGAGGAGATATCAGCGGATGATGAGCGGATCGATTTTGACTTAGTTATTAGTCATTAGTCGTTGTTAGTCGATCGCCCTAATTTTGGCTAAGATCTAAGTAATAATTTAAAAGCAAGCAGGTAGCCATGAAAGCCACCCTAATTCAAACTCCCCCAAGTGGAGTTGTGCTGAAAAATATTAGCTGGAAGACTTACGAATCCTTGGTAAACGAATTAGCAGAACAGCCGGGAATTCGTTTGACTTACGATCGAGGAAATTTAGAAATTATGACTCCATCAGATCCGCACGAAGGTAATAAAGAAATCTTAGGACGTTTTGTAGAAACAGTAACAGAAGAGTTGAATGTAGAAATTCGCAGTTTGGGTTCTAGAACTTGCAAGCGGGAGGATTTGGTTCGCGGGTTAGAACCCGATAAATGTTATTACATTCAGAATGAAGATCTTGTATGGAATAAAGAACAAATCGATCTCAATGAAGATCCGCCGCCGGATTTAGCTATTGAAATTGACATTACCAGCAGTTCGATCGATCGTCTCGAACTTTATGCAAGTTTAGGCGTTCCGGAAGTTTGGCGCTACGACGGAAGTCGTTTTATAATTTATCAATTAGAAGCAGGTGAATATTCGGAAAGAGATGTTTCTCCGACTTTTCCTTTTTTGTCACAAGTTGAGATGCTGCGCTTTTTGGAATTGAGGAGAAGTACCAAGGAAAATGCTTTAATTCGCTTGTTTCGGGAGTGGGTAAGAAGTCAAATTCAGTCACGGGATTGATAGCGATTGGTAATTGGTAATTGGTAATTGTCAACTCTCAACTCTCAACTCTCAACTCTCAACTGTTTAGCAATTCGATCGCCCTCTCGAATTCCTGACAAAAAAGCACCGTGTACCGTAGCCGGATATTCTTTCGATGTTGCTTCTCCTGCGAAAAACAAGCGTTTGGCTACAGGTTCAGCTAAAATAGATCTATCTTGCTTTTTACTTCCCACCGGCACTGTAGAATAAGCACCTAAAGCAAACGGATCTGCACCCCATTTTGTCCGCAACACCACATCAGGATTGGGTATCGAATTTCCGTAAAGTTTCCGCAGCAGTTGCATGACTTTTGCCCCTACTTCCGTTTCTGAAATTACCTCCAAACTGCGCGCGAAACTGCCGCCAGTTAAAGCTATCAACACGGGCGCATTCGTGTAGTGACGCCAGTTGATAAATTCTGAAAAATCTTGGGCTTGCGCGCTTGCATAACCCAGCATATCGTAATTTTGCTGCCAAAATACCTTGGGAAATTTTAGCGCAACTTTATTCAAAACTCCCACATTCAAACGCTCGATCGCGCCTCGTTTGTTTTGCGGTAAAGGAGGGGAAAAACTAATATTTCCAGATTTCAAAACGCCGAGAGGCAAAGTAATTAGAGCAGCATCTGCTTGAAAATTGCCTTTGTCAGTCTTTACGGAAATGCCTCGATTGCCGTATTCGATCGACCTAACTTGTTGTTGCAGTTTGACATCAATTCCTTGTGCTAAATTTTGAATGATTCGATCGTACCCGCCGGGAAACAAATAGTCATCTCCGCCGAATGCTTCATCTTCATCCCACTCCCAAATTGAAAGCTTATCTAAATCCGTTCCAGTTTCGATAACTATATTTGAATTCAACTGCCAGCGGAGGTTATTTTTCTGTGTTGGTGTAATTTTTTCTTTGGCTAATACGCGCTTTACAGCTTCAGCAACAGAGATATCTTTGTCTAACTTTTCTGCCATTTCTTTAGCTTGCTGCATGACATTTTCAAACAGCGATTCGCTGCTGTCAATTTGTCCGTCGGTTAGCTGCTTGCCATTACTTCCATAAACATAAATGCTGTCATAATCTGTCTTTTGGGTTTTAATATTAAAATTTATGGCTAATTTGGCGATCGGATTGCCATTAACCCCGTGAATCCAAGAGGCGCCTAAATCGATCGGTACGCCCAGATTTCTATCCGTATAAATGCGGCCGCCAGTGCGATTTCTCGCTTCTAAAACAGTAACTTGAAAACCGCTAGATTTGAGCTGGCGTGCGGCTGCTAAACCAGCAATTCCCGCTCCGATAATGATAATATTTGCTTTGTTAGATTGGTTGGAATTGGCGGTGCTTTCGCTGCAAGACCAAATTACAGTCGATGCTGCTGCTAGCAGGCTAGTTTGCAGGAATTGCCGGCGGCGATAGGAGAATATTTTTGAGCAGTTCACAGAAGAAGGAAGAAGGAAGAAAGAAGAAGGAAGAAGGAAGAAAGAAGAAGGAAGAAGGAAGAAGGAAGAAGGAAGAAGGAAGAAGGAAGAAGGAAGAAGGATTTCTGAGTAAGCTTTTGGTTGATTTGGATCTTGGGTTTAGGTAGTGGACTTACATATTATATGATATCATAATTTAAATTGACCTATTTATTTATTGCAGGCAATATTGCATCAACTGTAACTGCAAAATCGGGAAATGCGATCGGTGCAATCTCTTGACATCGATCTAACTTCAAGATTAAACTATAACCATTCGGTGTTGGTTGGCGGTAAACTTCTAAAATATTTTCAGTTAAATCGATCGCCCAAACTTCCGGAATCATCGATCGAGCGTAAATAGGTATTTTGATATCTCGATCGTTATCCGACGTACTGTCAGTTATTTCTATTAAAAGTAACACTTCAGATGCTGCTGGAGGTAATCTCTCGCAATTATTATCGCGAAATTTTAGCAAGACTGCATCAGGTTTGAGTTCGGTTTGTTGGCTTAATTGAACGTGATTTTTGACATCTAAAATAGTCCGATTTTCTGGGAGTTTTTGGCAGATATCGATCAGTTGCGTCACGCAACTGGCGTGACGAGTTCCAACCGCTGCCATTTGAATAATTTCTCCTTCAATTAGTTCGACACGATCGTCTTTTGAAAGAATGCCGATCTCGATCATTTGGTGATATTCTTTCACTGTAAATAGCCGTCTTTTAAGTTTCGCTGACATGGCGATTTTCCTTTTTAGCAACTCGATTTAATTTAGATTGTTTAGATGCACGTGAAAACAATTTGTTGTTGGCCGAAAGGGTCGAAATCTTAAATTATGAAAAAAACTTGCGTTTACAGTTGAAATATTATTAGGCTAAAATTGAGTAGTATTTAGTCAGTGATTTTTGAATTTTAGGAATTACATTTGATGGTGCATGATTTAATGCTTGCTCTAACAAACAACCTGCTAAATCGCGAAATCCTAAAACGCTCGCAATACTGGCATCGCGGATACAGCCCTGCCAATTTTGCGTTTCTTCAACAAACGCCATTTCTTTGCGGACATAATAAGCTTCTGCCCAGAATAGCTGTCCTCCTTGTCTGGAAGTAGAAACTGTTCGCCCATCAAAAAACTGTACATCCTTATATTTGAATGCTGATTTATTTGGCCAACTGGTGTAGTGACAAAGATTTGATAATTGCCACAAAACAAAGCCTCGTTTGCGAAGAAATGAGTCGATATCGCCGAATAGAGGCTGACCCATATAAATAGGATTAAATTCTACTTCAATCTGTAAAGATCGTACAGACTTTAAGCAATTTTCAGCTCCTTCTAAAACTTCTAATTCCGAACCTTGAGTATCAAGTTTGATGAAATCAATTTCACTTATGCCTGCAGATGAAGCCCAGATATCCAGTGTAGTTACATCAATCTCTGTTTCGCCAACTAATTTTGCACAACCCAGGTGAGGCATAGAATTTGTAATTAATGGATCGGGTTTGTACAAAGAACTACAAGCTGGTTCGGCAGTCAGAAAAAGTTGCTTTCTACCCTCAGAAGAACCCAATGCCTTGGAAACAAAATGTATACTGCCAGAACCTTGATAAGTATTCTGCAAATGCTCGCATTCAGAAGCATCTGGATCGAAACCTATTAACGTAACATTAGAGCCAAAAAGAGACCAAACATCAGCAAATCCCCACCGACACCCCACATCTATAACAACTAACTTTAGTTCTAAATCGGCAGCTAAAGAAGCAACAAACGGCAAATAAGCCGCAATTTTTTGCGGTTCTTCATCAATCGTAGGTGATGCTGAATCTAAAATCATAAAAGTCAAGTAATAGTTGGTTTTATATAGTAGTAGGGTGCGCAGTGCACACCCTACTAACTACTAGCACTGCGTGCCATATAAATTAGCTTTGTGCTACAGGTTCCCTAGCCAAAAACTTCTCCAATTCAGTCAAAGCATCGGCATCAACTTTCGTCTGCATCGGACAGAATTT
>JBOFTL010000410.1:0-4353 GCA_051652045.1 Microcoleus sp.
CCTCACACCACACTCCGCCCGGACTACTGTTCGGGCGGTTCCTTTTTTATCCCAGTCGCTCCTCTTTTGCTTACTGGATACGGGGCTGAGACTGCTAGCTCCGGATTGTCGATCGACTCTGCCACCTGAGCGGGTGCCAACTGTCAACTGTCAACTGACTCCTTCCTTCTAAAATGTCGATCGCGAATGGTAACGCTTTTTGCTAAACTTGTAATCCGAGAAATAGTATTTACAAGGATGGCTAGGGATGTCAGCAGCCGCGCAAGTAACCGACTCTACCTTTAAGCAAGAAGTGCTCGAGAGCCAAGTTCCCGTTCTAGTGGATTTTTGGGCTCCCTGGTGCGGCCCCTGTCGGATGGTCGCACCCGTAGTGGATGAGATTGCCCAACAATATGACGGACAAGTGAAGGTAGTTAAAGTTAATACGGACGAGAATCCTAACGTTGCCAGCCAATACGGTATCCGCAGCATTCCTACGCTGATGATATTTAAGGGCGGTCAGCGTGTGGATATGGTAGTTGGGGCGGTGCCGAAAACTACTCTCGCCAACACTTTAGAAAAGTACATTTAACGCAACTGTGGGAGTTTCGCGCTGTTTGCTTTTTTGCAGCAGCAAGAATAACTCGCTTCAGGATGGGCTGCTGTTGATTAATATATGGGTAGATCTGGGCAAATATCCGCTTTCATTACCCATATATTAAGGTAATATCAGATTGCGCTTGATTAGTGCGAGTTGTTAAAGCTTACTTGGTATGAAAGCCACAGAAACACTTGACACAAACTAATCATCAAAAAACTGAATACTCAATAGTCTCGTACTGAAATTCATTTCAGTATCTCTAACTGGGGATTAGCGGTCAAGGAACCTGAGTCACGAGGCAAGGGAACCAAGCAAAAATGCGCTTCTAATTGAGCAAACTTAAACCGTGGAGTTGGACTTGCCCATATGATTTACGGATTTATGCCTAGATATTCGTAAGTTTTTAGAAGCGGCAAGGCTACAAGAAAAGTTATTGGCTGCCAGTAAGGTAATTTATTGGCGGCCCAAAGCTTTAAATTTTGCCTTGTCCTTTCAATTTGAGCAGCTACCTCCCTTTTTTTGGGAAAAACATGATTCATTCTCCTTCCAGTGACAGTAATGAGTCCCTCAATGCTAAGGTGGCAGATTTAATCCGCCAGTTGCCACTATTGAAGCACTCAGAGTGGATCGCCCGATCGCTCTTGACGATCGCGCAAATGGCACAGGAGGATCTAGATCGCCTTGACTGGAAAATTATCTCGGCGTCTCTGCGAGATATGGAAAAGGCTTTTGAGATGTTTTATCCCTACCGCCACACCCGCAAAATTGCGATTTTTGGTTCCGCAAGGGTATCCCCCCAATCGCCGGAATATTTGATGGCGAAGGATTTTGCTCGGGCGATCGCCCAACAGGGATTTATGGTGATTACGGGGGGTGGTGGTGGTATCATGCAGGCGGCGAATGAGGGGGCGACGGCAGAACATTCTTTCGGGTTAAATATTCAGTTACCTTTCGAGCAAAGTTCCAATCCTTTTATTGCGGGCGATCGCAAGTCGTTCAATTTTAAATACTTCTTTACCCGCAAGTTATTTTTTCTTAGGGAAAGCGATGCTTTAGCTTTATTTCCCGGCGGTTTTGGCACTTTGGATGAGGCTTTTGAGTGTCTGACTTTGACTCAAACCGGCAAGTTTGGGCCAGCACCCGTAGTGTTGATCGATCGCCCTGGAGGCGATTATTGGCACGATTGGGATGCTTTCGTGCAAAAACAAATGCGGGCTAGGGGTTTGATTTCTGCGGACGATCGCAGTTTGTATACAATCGTTGAAGATGTAAATGTTGCTTGCGAGGCGATCGCGAGTTTTTATCTGGTTTATCACTCTTGTCGCTACGTGCGCGAAAAATTGGTAATTCGCTTAAAAACAGAACTAGACGATGCCTGTGTCGCTGGGCTAAATGCGGAATTTAGCGATATTGTCGTTACAGGAAAAATTGAAAAAAGTAAAGCTTTACCTCCAGAAATCGGAGATGAAACTTTCGATTTGCCCCGCCTGATTTTGCATTTTAACCAGCGGGATTTAGGGCGACTTTATCAGCTAATCGCTACGATAAATCAAATGTGTGCAACTTCGCCAGAGGCAGCGCATCCCGAACAAAAATAGTCGATATTTGATATGGGGAATGGGGAATGGGGAATGGGGAATTGGGAATTGGGGATTGGGGATTGGGAATTGGGAATTGGGAAGAAGCCAATCTTTTTCCTTAGTTGAGAGTGTATCCAATTCCAAAATACAAACTTTGCTCTTGCAGATTGCTGCCTCGATCGCGCAAATTCATTAATGGCATTCCCCAATCAAGTCTAGCACTCAAACCGTCAATTCCCAAAAACGGTTGCCAAATAATTCCGACACCACTGCCGATTAAAAATGTCTGTTTTGGTAATTGATTTGGGTTATTATCAGAGTTCCAAACTGTTCCTAATTCTATAAACGGTGCGAGTTGCATTGTAGGAGTTCCGGCTGCATTACGACGCACGGAAATTCTGTTTTCTGCTGACAGGCGAAATCCGTTATCTCCAGCCCGCGCGTTTTGTCGGTAGCCGCGTACAGATTGAACTCCACCAATTACGAATTGCTGGGATGGTAACAGGCTATTTGGAGTTAGTTGCAAGTCTGTTTGCAGGATTAATAAATTATTGCGATCGAGTTGCTGCACTCGCTGTATTTGACCGTTCCATTTGAAGAAATGTCCGTCGGGAATCGGAGGATTGTTAGTTGTGGCGTCGAATAAACCCGTGCCGAAGTTAAATTGCGATCGCACTGACCAAGAACCGCTTTCACTCCGGCTAATATAGTCTTGTCCGAACAGAATTACACTCGTGCGGCTGACTCCATTTTCATCGGGACCAATACCGAAAGGAATGGGTGTGCGATCGAAAATAAATGTTTGACCGTCTTGATGGGTAAAACCGCCAATTACGGCAAATTCTCGATCGGTCGATCGGGCAATTGGCTGGCGGTAAATCATCTGATACAATTCTGTATCTCCCCGAATTCCCAACTCGTCAAAATCTGATTGCGTAATTGTGTTTTGACCGAAAGCAACTCTTGCTTGTAAAGTTCCATTGTTCTGATTAACTGGTAATCGATAATTCAAATCGAAAACCTCCGCACCTCCAGATGTAGTTCGGTAATAGGAACCGACAATCTCATCTCCGATTCCGGTTAAATTTTGATACCGAAGATTAATGCCAACTCGTTCCGAACCCACACTAGGAGGGAAATAATTGTCAAAACTCGCACTAGCAGCAAAAGATTTCGCTTCTTTGACGCTGACAGTTAATTTATTTTGGTTGCCAATACCGAATTGCAAAGTTGCGTGCACGCTTTCTAACAGCGGATCTAAACGCAGCAATCTTAACTTTTCTTCAAGTTCTACCGTGCTAAAAGGAGAACCCACTCCCGCTGCAATTCTACTGCAAAGATAAGACAAATTTAACCTGTCTCTGCCTTGAATTAATATTTCTGAAACGCTGCCTTCAGTGACGTTAATTTCCACGAAATTGCCATCTGCAATTATCGAGCTTTTGGGTGCTGTTTCTGCATAGATGTAGCCACGATTTCGATAGAGTAGAGTGATTTTATTTGCTACTTCTTTTAAAAAAATGATAAATTCATCGTAGGTAATTTCTCGATCGATAAATTGCTGGACGATCGCCCTGATTTCCGCATCAATTTGTGCTTGACTGAATGCAGTAACTCCGGTAATTTTGACCGAAATTTCACTACCAGAAACTTTCACTGGGACGGGCAGGATGAACTCAGTTATTGCCGCTGTTGGTTGCACTAGCTGAGGACAACTATCTTTCGGATTTAAATCTGCTGTATCGCCCGATTCTTGACTGTGTTGACCGATAGGTTGCGGTGAACTTTTATCGATTTTCGATGCAGAAAAATTTGTTTCGCGCTCAGTTGTGGTAGGACTATCTTGCTCTAATTGAAGTGACACGATACTGCGATCGTTTGCCACAGCTTGAGGGGCAAATTGAGCGACCATCAGAGCGCTTTGCACGAGGGATAAAATACATTTTGATACCACGATATCTTAACACCAATGAGAATCTATATATACGTCGATTTACGATCGCGACTTGCGGTTTACCGATTTGCGAAGGTCCTCCATCTCGATACTTTCTGTTTGAGAAAAGTTTGGAGTTTTTCCAAAATTAACCTTCCAACTTAATCCCCCTAAACATTTATTGATATACGATATCAAAGCGTGGATAAAGACAACGATTCCCAGCATCTCTAAAAACTCTTCAACGGTCGCTGCGATCG
>JBOFTL010000411.1:0-11351 GCA_051652045.1 Microcoleus sp.
ATGCAACGACGGTGTTTTCAACTTCGACTCGCAACTTCAACAATCGCATGGGCAAAGACGCGCAAGTTTATCTCGGTTCTGCCGAATTAGCGGCAGTTTGTTCCTTGTTAGGACGCATTCCGACAGTGCAAGAATACACCGATATTGTAGCGAAGAAGATCGATCCGTTTGCAGCCGATTTGTATCGGTATTTGAATTTCGATCGCATTGCCGGATTCGAGGACGAAGGGCGAGTAATTGCCTTGGAAGATATGCCGCGAATTGAGGATATTTTGGGAATTCCTTCGGGTGTTTTGAGCAAGTAAATTCGGGGCGGGCGATATCGCCCGCCCTTGGTTTGCGATCGAGTTCGTATTACAAACCGACGGACTGAAGTCCGTACTACGAACCTAAATGTTGGTTTTGATATACTCCCCGCCGTAGAACGGCGAGGATTCTTAACACTTCACGCTCGATGTGCCACAAGTGGTCTTACCTTCTCTCTGTGTCCGTTTAAAGTCGTGGCGATATCCCATCCCGACATAAGTTACGGAGAGGGAGGGATTCGAACCCTCGTTAAGTTGCCCTAAACACACTTTCCAGGCGTGCGCCTTCAACCGCTCGGCCACCTCTCCAGTGCTAAATACTTTGATTTAGTCACAGTTAAACCATAATAGCAAAAAAAATCTGATGTGGCAAGAGCCAACGGCGTAAATTTACTGTTTAATGTGGGTAGAATGTCAAACAGGCGAATTCGCATTCAGCCTCCTGTGCCTCAAACCCATTCAGAGAAAGGGTTTTGCTCCCCAAACCCGAATCTAAAACCTAAAATCTAAAATCTAAAATTCGATGACTCGCTCTTACACGATTAAAATTCATAACAGACAAACGGGCGATCGCAGCACCGTGCAAGTCCCCGAAGACCGCTACATCCTCCACAGTGCTGAAAATCAAGGGGTGGAATTGCCTTTTTCCTGCCGCAACGGCGCTTGTACTGCGTGTGCGGTGCGGGTTAAGTCAGGGGAACTGTACCAGCCGGAAGCTATGGGACTATCTGTGGAATTGCAAAAAGAGGGTTATGCGCTGCTGTGCGTCAGCTATCCTCGATCGAACCTGGAGGTAGAGACGCAAGATGAAGATGAAGTGTACGAACTCCAATTCGGCCGCTATTTTGGTAAAGGTAAAGTTCGATCGGGTTTGCCGCTAGATGAAGATTGAGGAAAAATTTCGATTACCGATGTTACAAACAGGATATCAACTGTCAATTGTCAATTGTTAATTGTTAATTGTCAATTGTTAATTTTCAACTATCAATTATCAACTATCAACTATCAACCAATGTTTTTTTCTAGGCTGTTAGCGATCGCCCTTTGCCTGCTGTTAATTAGCTGTCAAAAACCAGAAGCTCCCCAAGGAAATCTCGTGAAAGTAGAAAGGGCAATTAGCGGACAAACTATCGAAATTATCAGTACGGCTGACAATATAGCGTTGCGGCAACAAGTTAGGCTGCTCGGTGTAGAAGCGCCAGATATCAAACAAGAACCTTGGGGAAAACAGGCACAACAAAAATTGGAACAGCTAATTAAAGGGAAACAAATACTGTTAGAATTAGATGTAGACGAAAAAGATAGGTTCAATCGGAAATTAGCCTATTTATGGCAAGATAGAGTTTTGCTCAACGAAATGTTAGTGAAAGAAGGTTACGTTTTGGCGGCGGCGCGATCGCCCAATACCAAATACCAGCAGCGGCTTGCAGACGCTCAAGAATGGGCGAGAATCATGGGCAGAGGTATTTGGAATCCAGAACGCCCTCTGAGACAAACACCTGCTGAATTTCGACAGCAAAATCAGAAATAGTTGAGAATGGGGATGGGGAATTGGGAATTGGGCATGGGGTATGGGCGGAGCGAAGTGGAGGGAATTGGTAATTGGTAATTCTTCAAATCTTCCAATCTCCCAATATCTCAATTTTCAAATCTAAAATCTAAAATCTAAAATTTACCAATGGATAACCAACTGCAAAATTTTCTAGAAATAGCCACAGAAGCCGCCCTCGCGGCAGGTTCCGTACTGCAATCTTTTTGCGGAAAATTAGAAGAAATTCAAGAAAAAGGCCGATCGGGCGATTTAGTTACCGAAGCTGATAAAGCATCAGAAGCCGTCATCTTAGAAATTCTGGGCCGCCACGTACCAGAGCACGGTATTCTTGCCGAAGAATCAGGTAAATTAGGAGATACAACCAGCAAATACTTGTGGGCGATCGACCCTTTGGACGGCACCACCAATTACGCGCATCAATATCCTTTTTGGGCAGTGTCGATCGGACTTTTAATCGAAGGCACACCACAAATTGGAGTAATTTTCGATCCGTTTCATAACGAATTATTTCGCGCCGTTAAAGGAATGGGCGCTACTCGCAACCGACGGACGATCGAAGTTTCTCAAAACTCGGAATTGAAAAAAAGTTTATTAGTCACGGGCTTTGCCTACGATCGGCGTGAAACAGCCGACAATAATTATGCCGAATTCTGCCACCTCACCCACCTGACTCAAGGCGTTCGGCGCAGCGGTTCGGCATCTCTAGACCTCGCACACATAGCTTGCGGCCGCGTAGATGGTTACTGGGAACGCGGGCTTTCCCCTTGGGACGTAGCCGCTGGCGTACTCATCGTCTCGGAAGCCGGAGGTAAAGTTACAGCCTATGACAGCAGCCCCTTTGAGATGAATTCCGGTCGAGTTTTGGCCACTAACGGCCGCATTCACGCCGAACTCAGCAACGCCCTCCAGCAAGTTCCTCCCTTGTCTGCTTGGTAACGAGACGCACTAAGGGATCGGCAATACTACGGGGGTCACAACCCCTTAACTGAGGCTAAATTAAGTAATAGTGGAAAGCCCGTGAAATAGTTGACAGTTGACAGTTGGTAGTTGACAGCGAACAGCAGACAGCGAACAGTTGACGGCGATGTTTTTGGGACGGGTATTTCAACCGAGTGGCGAAAACAATTCGCCCTCATCGGGTGGGGGATGCACAACCCTTGATATTTGGTAAGGAATAGGAAGCATTATGTCTTTTGAAGCAACAAAAGGACTGTTCAAGTTTGACTTTACAGACCAGCACGCAATTCTAGGAGTTCCCTTGGATGCGGAGTTCAACGATATCCGCAAGCGGTACATGAAAATAGTCCGCCGCTTGCACTCGGATACTTGCCCTTTTGAAGACCCCGCTGACAAAGATTGGGCCAACCAATTTTTATCAAAAGTGGTCAACCCAGCTTACAATAAATTCTCCAAAGACAGCGATCGCAAAGAATACAGCCTGCTATTAACAGCGATTGTCAAGCGCATCGCTAAAGAACAGCCAAAAATGCAAGTCGAAAGCGATGCAGCCAAGCAGTTAGCTAGCGCTCAAGATTTGCAAGCAGCTTACACGACAGCAGTTAACAAACTAGCTGACAAGCAGTACGAGTCAAAGGAACAAGCCCTAGAAGCGATCGGTCAGATTAGCGAGCTTAACATGGTTTACCTGCTGCGCAAAGAACAAAGAGGCGGTGCGGCAATTTCCGTCCAGCAACCTGCTGTCGCCAAACCCGCAGCCGGAGCAGGCGCAGCCCCAGCAGGCGCAGCCCCCGCAGCAGGAGCAGCCAAGCCCGCAACACCGCCACCGCCACCGCCAACGCCTAAAACCCTGGATTCTGTAGCTGCTGAATCTTGCCGCCGAGCTCAAGGATTTATGGATAGCAAAAATTACGCTAAAGCAACTTTGGAGTTAAAAGAAGCCCTGAAGCGCGAGCCGAAAAATAGCAAAGCCCACGCTATGTTAGCCATGTGCTATTTTCAACAAAATCAAGCCACAATGGCTAAAATTGAGGTACAAAAAGCTTTGGCATCAGATCCTCAAGAACCGATTGCTTTAGAAGTTAAGAAAAAGCTGGAACACTCTGCGGCAGCAGCTAAAGGCAAAAAAGACGAAAAACCGGGCGGATTTTTTGGAGGATTGTTTGGTGGCGGCAAGAAAAAGTAGATTGCGAGGCGCAAAGCATCGCGCCAGCTAGCGCGAGTTTTGCATAGTTGAAAGATTAGAGATAGGTGAGTGGAGTGAACTCTGACAAAAAAATTAATACTTAGTGACACCTAAATTTGTTAAAGTCGAATGTTGAAATTGCATCGTTCGACTTTAACTGGGTCACTTAAGGCTGAGGTGTGAACCTAAATCTGAAATCTGAAATCTAAAATCTAAAATCTAAAATCCCAAATTGCCTAATCTCCAATCTAAAATCTAAAATCTAAAATCAACATGGTTCACCAACCTCCATCGGGTGCAAGAGATTTATTACCCCTTGACGTTGCCCAAAAAATTTCGATCGAACGCCGCTTGCAGCAAGTGTTTCACCGCTGGGGCTATCACCGGATTATTACTCCAACTTTAGAAAGGCTGAAAACTTTGATGGCTGGAGGCGCGATCGACCGATCGACCTTAATTCAATTACAAGACGCTGAAGACGGAGAATTAGGGCTGCGATCGGAATTAACTGCTTCGATCGCGCGTGCGGCTGCGATGCGGATGGCGGGGACTTCTTGGCAACCCCAGCGCCTTTACTACAACGCTAATGTATTCCGCAAACAATCCGATACCGCCAGTGGAGGACAGCAGGAATTCTATCAAGCTGGGGTTGAATTGTTGGGTGCGGGAGGAACTGTGGCGGATGCAGAAATTCTGCTGTTGCTGTCAGAATGCTTGCAGAATTTGGGAATTGACGGCTGGCATTTGGTTTTGGGTGAAGCCGGATTAACTGCCAGCTTGTTAGAACCTTTTCCACCCAATTTGCGGGAAAAAGTTCGAGCAGCAATTGCCAATCTCGATCGCCTTGCTTTGGAAAGTATGTCGCTGTCGCCTCAAATGCGAGACAGGGCGATGCTGCTGTTTGACTTGCGCGGCCGCCCGGAAGATGTACTGCCAATTGTGGCGAATCTCGATTTAGATTTGCAGCAACAAACAGCATTAAATAATCTTAAATCCGCGATCGAATTGCTGCACAAATGCCAGTCAAAAATTCCCAATTTGCAATCTCAAATTCACCTCGATTTGAGTTTGATTCAAACTTTTGATTATTACACGGGAATCGTGTTTGAAGTTATCAGCAGCAGCAAAACCGGACAGCGAGTTTTGGGACAAGGCGGACGGTACGATCGACTGTTGGGACTGTTCGACCCGCAGGGGCAAAATTCCCCCGGTATCGGGTTTTGCCTCAATATTGAAAATTTGCACCAAATTTTGCTTGAGGAAGGTCAGTTGCTCAAGGAGACGCCTCCTAGCGACTGGTTGGTAGTGCCTCAGACTCCTGAAGCTTGTGCGGCTGCTTTTGCCTACGCTCGCAAACTCCGAGATTCTACTAATTTAGTTCGAGTAGAAATAGATTTGGGGGTGCGCGAGAATCCTGAAGAAGCCAGGGAATACGCGCGCGATCGACGCATCGCTCAAATTGCTTGGGTAAATGTTGAAGGGTTCCCAACTATTGAAACTGTGAATTAGGGAATGGGGAATGGGGAATTGGGCATTGGGAATTGATTAAAAATTAATAAGTATGTTATTATGTAGGCGATCGAGAGCAAATAACTCGTTAGGTACAAAACCAACTTGAACGTGTAACAGAATGTCAGGTACTCGCAGCCTCTGCGTTGGCGGAGCCTGTCCGTAGGACTTATGCTTCGCTTCACTTAGTTACGCTCGCAATAACCTACTTAATGGCTGTTCCCGCTAATCAAAAATCCATAATTCGCAAATCGAAAATCCCAAATCAAAACAATCGAAAATCCAAAATCTAAAATCTAAAATCGAATCATGGCTCATACTATTGTTACTAATACTTGTGAAGGGGTTGCTGATTGCGTCGGCGCTTGTCCGGTGGCTTGCATTCACCCCGGCCCTGGCAAAAATGTCAAGGGAACTGATTGGTTTTGGATTGATTTTGATACTTGCATAGACTGCGGAATTTGCTTGCAAGTGTGTCCGGTTGAAGGCGCGATCGTCCCTGATGAACGCCCCGAATTGCAGCAAACTCCAACGTAAATTTTGCGATCGCCAGTTGCAATTTATCCAGAATAATTAACTGAAAATTATGCGATTCGATCGAATATATTCCTGGGCGCACAGACAGGCTGTAAATTTTTCGGACAGAATCTGAGATTTTTCAAAGAAACCCGGTTTCTATACCAATGTTCTGAAATAAATTCCGCATCCATTCGCGATCGGATTCGTTCAATACAGGTAGCGGTGGAGATTGGGTATAGTCGATCGATAAATCGTACCCAGCTTCATCGTAAATCCCATTCATAACAGCTTGCAAATCGAGTTTCACAAAGTTAGCAATACAGGAATTACCCAAAGATTTTATCTGTAGGGCGCGATGCGCACCTTACCACTGATTTTGATACTTGCACAGACTAACTTGCTTTTTTGCAGCAATAGCGATGGGCGATCGACACTTCAGCCTTCCCAACACAAATTTGTTGTTCAGGAACTTTGTCCTAACAAATCTATCAATTCCTCCCTCGATAACTGAGGTAATCTCTCCAAAAATAATCTCAATTCGGCTATTGGTAATTCCAGCAAATTGGTAACAACTGCGGGCAACATATCGCCTAATTCATTATCCTGAATTCTCAAAACATTTTCAGCCAACAATCTTCGTGCTTGCTGGCGTCCCTCTTCACCGACACTCAGCATCGATATTGACAGCAACATTACCGTAAATTCAGCAGCAGGCAAAGTAGAAACATTCGGAAATAAAGCAGTAATGTTCTCATCTAATTCTCCAAATCTGACTCGCAAGAAATTCTCTAAAATTAAGCGCTGTTGTTCTTGCCTTCCTCGTTCAATTCCTCGTTCAATTCCTTCTTGAATCCCTTCCTGTCTTCCTTGCTGCAATCCTTCTTGAATACCTTCCTGTCTTCCTTCCTGCCTTCCTTCCTGTCTTCCCTGTTGAATACCTTCTTCCAATCCTTGTTGCTGTGCCGCTTGTAACTGCTCTTGAAACAAAGGTGCTATTGCCATAACTAACTCCCTATCTTCTTCATCCACTTCAGAATTACTTGCCAAATTTGCTTGTAGATTTGCTTGTAAATTATACAACAATTCTAAAGCATTTGCCCGCAGGGGATTATCTACCGGCAGTGCATTTAACTGAGAAATAGCCTCCTCTTGCACTCGCCCCCTACCCAATACCCTCAGCCACATCGTCTCCGGCACCCTGGGTAACTGATGAATCGCTATCAATCCTACCCGCCACATTTCCGGTAAAAAATAAATCCCCCTCTCCCAACCTTCCGACTCTGGCGGCATCCGAAAACCAAAACTATTTAATAAATTTTCCGAAGCCGTAGGAGTAAGAATCCACAAGAAAGGCAATCTATCTGACTCCAAACGTCGATCTTGCTTGCGCAAAAAATCTGCCCGAGTTTCTAATAATTTCGACACGCCGCTAAAAATTCCGTCAGGAGCAACCGGATTCCGAAAGGGTTCGATTAGCGCCACAGTTCCTACCATTTTACCTAATAAACCCAAAGTTTGCGCGTATTCGGGATTGACGGCAGTCGGTCGAAATAAAACATCTATTTCTCTCACTTGTGCAGGTACATCTTTACCTGTTTCTACTTTTCCCAGGGGCGATAATAGCTCGTACAGGTATTCTTTAGCAAATTGGTCGTGAGGAAACTTGGTCATTTTCGAGAGTCAAAATGTTGGTTTTGGTGCTATTATTTTAACAGATTGAGATGGCATTTGCAACTTGATATTAAATTATTTTGATTGGCTTTATGTTGCTTAAATTATTTTACTTTGATATCACTAAAGTTAGAGGAATAGCTAAAAATATCGGGCATAGTTTTGCAGATAGATAATGCCAATTTCCCAGGGAATTCTGGCTGCTTTTTGTCCCCAACTACTGACATTTGTCGATTACCAATTACCAATTACTAATTACTAATTACCAATTCCCCATTCCCCATTCCCAATTCCCATTACGTTTCCCGATCGAGCACTTTCACAATCTTGTTATAAATCTCTTCGGCTTCTTGCGGCGAATTACCAATACTTGTCAGTCCCAATTTGCCAAACTCCGACAAACAGCCCATTAAATGAAAAATAGTTCCCGTTTCCGTCCCGGTGTCAAAATGCAATTGATTGTCAGCAATAATATCCATTAAATCATTCGGTAACAATCCCCGATAGCGGTCTTTTTTTAAATTGTCAGAAGCAACATAATATTTAGGGCGTCCCTGCTGGCTGTAAAATAATCCTGTCGAGCGATCGTACCGACCGTTAGTTAACAATTTTAACGCCATAAAAGGATGAGTTGTGCCTCCCTTCCGCAGGTTAATTTCAATTGCTTGAATATCCCACTTACCATCGGATTGTTGCACAGCCACAAAATCAACTCCAAACCTTTCTAAAGCACCTTTTTCGGCTAGTTTTTGCCCGACTTTCCAGCCCAATTCTTGCAGGACTATTCGATAAGATTCATCCGCAGGAAACCGACAGCCTAGAAAAATTTGACCGTCTGGACCTCCTAAAATTTGGTCGTGGGTGGAGAGAATTTCGACTTCACCACTGGGAAGAACTCGACCTTGAACGCTGGGCGATAGCTTGGTTTCTCCTTCGATAAATGCTTCGGCGATCGCACCTAATTCCGGGATGCGACTGCTGAAATTTTCCCAGGTTTCTCCTGCTGCTTGAAAGCGCATTTTCGGTAATAAATCGCTAATGACTTTGATTGTTTCTTTGTCTGATGTATCGGCGATCGACCTCAGTTCCAAAACAGCATTTCCCTCACCAGAAAAGCCTTCATTCAGCTTGATTACAATTCGCTGCAAATCCGGCTGTCTTTCCCACAAATGTGCCGCAGCTACTGCTAAATCTTCCGCATTCCAAACTAACTCAGAACCATCTGGATAGGGTACGCCAGATTCTTTAAAAATTTGCCTGCTACCGCTTTTTGTTCCCCAGTACAGTAAATCCGGATCGCTGGCCCATAAAGGAATTCCCAATTTAACAGATAACTCGCGTTCAAAAGGCGTTGAGTTGTAACAAATCATATAGGATTTTGTCGGCCGCACTGCTTGGCGAATGCGTTCTATCAAGCGGGGGCGTTCTAAGATTTTCTGAGTTAGAGATTTAGCAGAAGCATCGTAAGTAGAAAATAGCAACAGTCGATCGCGCGCGTGGGAAAATGGAATTCCCGGTAACAGTTGCAAGTAATAATCAATGATCATTGGATGCAGCGGTTCGGAAGTCATGTAAATTAAGCGCGTGCGGGGATTTCGCAGGCGAATCAACGAAAATAAATGCCGTTCTTCGTAGTGGTGAGCACCGGGAATTTTCTGCATTTCTCGTTGGTCTAGACTGAGGGAAGGGATGACTATAATATCGCAATCTCCGCTATCAAATTCTTCGATCGCCCGCCAACGCTCACGCAATTCGCTTTGCAGGTTGCGAAATTGCTGGACGGTTTCTGAAGGCGAATTATTTAACTCTTGCATTTTTTGTTACCTTAAATATTCAGAATTGGTAATGGGCCGAGCGTAGCGGAGGGAATTGGTAATCGGTAATTAATTGCCATCTACCTTTTTAATTAATAACTGCTAGAGCTATTACCGCTTGTTTAGGTATGCTGTATCATTTTAAATTTCTAGTTTTAAATTTTCCAGCCTTCAATCTCCAATCTTCAATCTCCAATCTCCAATCTCCAATCTTCAATCTTCAATCTAAAATCTAAAATCCAAAATCTAATTATCCCACCGCACTCGAAAAAGTTTGGCATATTCCAATATAGGCTCTAACCGACGCTGATATTCCTGCAATGCCGATCGCAAGTTTTCCGAAGGTCGGAAAGCTAGGGGATTGACATATTTTCTCACGCGATCTATATCTGGCGACTGGCTCAACAGTAGCAATCGCACATCTTTATCCAACAAATAGCTGAGAGACAGCAAATCTCCCATGTTCGTAAAATCGTTACCGCGATCGCTAATTACAATTGTATCTTTAATCGATCGATTAGATATCGCTTCTTGGTTAATAGCTCTGGCAACTTTTGCATTAAAATAGCTCAAGTCTTTGCTCCACCAAGTATCAGAGAAAGCACTGACTGTACAGGATGCGATGCTGGCTGCAAACACGGTTGTTAAAACAATTTTTCCCATCGACTGCCGAGTTTTGATGGTACTGGCCAGCCAGCAGGAAACTGCTAGTTGCACTCCGGGAAAACAGGAAACTAAATAGCGACTGACGGCCGATCGCTTGCCTCCTATAATTAGATCTGGTCCTGCTAATATGAAAAAAGGTACGAAAATTGATGTTAAAATAAACAGCCAAGTTCCCCGATTAGTGTGGCGGCAAATGTGGTAAATTGCAACAGCAATTAAGATCGCAAATGGCAATCTCAGCAGGTAAGTCCAGATGCTGTCAAATCCCAAATCTAGATCTAAAAACATTGCTGTAAAACTCAGAATCCACAATTTAATGAGATACAATAAACCCGGAGAGATTCGCGTCCAGTCCGTCGTAGCTTCAGCTCGTTGGAGGTTGGTTGCTAGCACGTAAATCCAAGGTATATACAGTATTAGAGCTGCGGTTACTGCCAAGAAAAATTGAGAATTAATGATATGTCCTCGTACTTCCCTTCTGTTGACAAACAACCAGTAAAAAATTATAAAAGCTGCGTGTCCGACTAATGTTAAACTAAAAAATGGATGAGTGTAAAAACCGAGGGCGATCGCCAGCGCATAAAAAACCCAATTATACCAATTTGGCAATCGAACTGCTCGCAATAATAGCCAATTGCTGCCGATAACAGCAGCCGCCAGCAAACTGTACTGTCTTGCTGTTTGAGCGAACAAGATATCAAAGGGAGATAAAGCTAATAATGCTGTTGCCAATAACGCAGCAGAATTTGAGACAAAAAGTTCTTTAGCTAAAGCGTAAATTAACAGCAATGATAGCAAGCTCAATAAAGCTGGCAAACTGCGGGAAGCTGCGATCGAACTGCCAAATTGCTGCATCCACCACCGAGCCATGAGAAAGTATAAAGGCGGATGTTGCGGGTCTTCTAATGCGAGAGAATTAATTGTGTCGGCTGCCGTACTTCCTGATTTAATTTGTTGGTATTTTTGCAATTCTGGAGCGGAGAAAATGCGGTTTTGAAATAGCTCGTCATCGATTTCGCTTCTGGTAAAACCGGCCGCCCGCAGTGAAGTATAAGCTTCATCATGCCAGTAAACTTTGCGATCGAGCTGGAAAAACCTAAATCCGATACCTAATAAAATTAGGGCAATTAATAAGATGGACAACCATCGTTGGTTCGGGCGATCGGTCGCAT
>JBOFTL010000412.1:0-4995 GCA_051652045.1 Microcoleus sp.
AGCTAAAATTTCGGTTGTTATTGCAACAGTTAGCGGTGGCGATTGCTGCTGGTAGAGACGATCTTCTGGGAGCGACAAAAGTGCGATCGCTCCTGCTGGAATTAATTGCCCGATATGTTCGATCGCTGCATTCCAAATTTCTTCAGCACTGATAGCAGCTTGAACTTTAGCAGTAAGTCCGTTGAGAACTTGCAGTTCCAAGGTACGCTGGCGGACTTTTTCTTTGAGGCTGGCGGCTAGGATTTGCATAGTGCTCGCTACACGGAATTTTATTATATTCTAAATAACTGATTCTCAAACTTTTTAAAACATAAATTTTAGAACATTTTTGACTAAAAAACAAGTTTTTTATCTTGTTTGCACTCCTTAAACCTCAAAAACAGCATTCTCCCGCAGCAGGAAAGCAACACCGCAAGGTATGCGAGGCATCCTGGACATTAAAGAAAATGCCTGTGGAGACAACCTGACGGGGACTGGCAACAGTCTAGTTAAGAGTCAAAAAAGCAGGAAGAAGAGTTCAGAGGCGGGTTTGAAACCCGCCTCGTAACATCGTTTAAGCGCTACCCGTGCATTCATGCCGGGGAGTACGTCAACCCATTAAAATCACGGTATCGATAACGTGGATGACGCCATTGTCAGCCTCGATATCTGGAGCGACAACTGTAGCATTTTTTACCTCAAAACCGTCAGAGCAATCAATTTTAATCGGCGAACCTTCAAGGGAAGTCACGGTACCGAGTTTTGCCAAATCAGCTTTCATATACTTGCCAGAGACGACGTGAAACATCAGAATCCTGGTAAGTTGGGGAACGTTCTGCACTAGGGTAGTGATGGTTCCGGGTGGCAATTTAGCGAAAGCATCGTCATTGGGGGCGAAGACGGTGAAGGGGCCCGGACTTTTGAGGGCGTCTACTAAATTCGCTACTTGCACGGCCGTTACGAGGGTTTGGAAAGCACCCGCACCTACGGCAATGTCAACAATATCAGGCATTGTGTTTTACCTCATCTGGGACAAAAAGTTCTCTTAAGTATCGTAAACCGATGAGGTCAACAATACTTGCTGTAGCATTTGGCTGTTGAGGGTCAATTGTTGCGGGTTGAGGCTTGACAAAAGAACACTCTGCAAATCAAACCATCGATTTTAGAAGGATAATAGCTTGATGCATGAGGTTATGGAATCAGTTCTGTCTTTAATTTCTGTGCTAGTCCCGGACGCACAGACTCTATCTTTCGGGTGCGCACTGCGCACCTTACTACTTACAAAACTGCTGGTGCTTGGGATACTAAAACCTTTGTTTTTAAATCTGCTGTTTCCGAATTTAAATTTTCTCCTTTTCGCACGCTAAAAGTGCCGTACAGAATTGAAATTTCAAAACCGTCTTTGTCAAGACGCAAACCCCTGTTTATTCTTTTACCATCGGAACCATATCGCGGTGCTGGCAAGCGAACAATTTCACTATTAGTGCGGACTATGATTATTTAAGTTTAGCACAGTACCTTTTGCAGGTACGCAATAATAGCTGTCGATCGCGCTTATCACCCTAAGACTGTTGCTAAAAGGTCGATCGCTCCTAGCTTGTTTGTACTACAATTAAAAAGCAAACTCTCTTTACTAAAACCGATGGCAACCATCAATTTTAAAAATGTTAGAGCGATACAAAGAAGAGGTTGCGACGGCAACAGTTGTATTTCACGAACTTTATATAGAGATAGATAACCATGTCGTACAGTGATTTTACTTTAAATCGAGTTGCCAAAGAATTTAATTTAACAATTTCCGAGCGTTCTGATATTTTCCTAGAAACTCCCGAATTGACACCAAGCGATTTTCTCAAAGAAACTCTGCGCGACAATCTAGCTTTAGCCCTTGGTAGTAATACCGAAAAAGCTCGATCGGAACTGATTATTGCTCCCATTTTGGTCGAACTCAGAAAACAATTAAATTATCAAATTAGCTGGTTTTCTGGCATAGATTTTAGTGTAGATAGCACCAAAGGATTAAACGGAAATTGTGATTTTATTATCAGTCAATCCCCCGAACTTTTATTTGTCAGCGCGCCCGTAATTACCATTGTCGAAGCCAAAAAAGAAAATATACTAGCTGGTTTGGGGCAATGCGTAGCAGAAATGTTGGCCGCACAAATTTTTAACCAAAATGAAGGTAATGAAATTCCAGCGATCTATGGCACTGTTACTACGGGGACTAACTGGAAATTTATGCGATTAACAGGACAGGCGATCGAAATCGATTTAGTGGAATATTTTATCAACGATATTGGTAAGATTTTAGGTATCTTGGCCAGCGGTATTCACTCAAATTGAAACCTGGTGCTTGAAACTGCATTGACACAAACAAAAAGAACCAGAGCAAATATATAACAATCCTAAATCATTTATCAACTTCTTACTCCCTCCCCTTAGTAAGGGAAGCCACTCCGATCTTGCGGCCCCCCCAAGTGTAGGAAGTGGCGTGAGGGTTGGGGTGGGGTAAAAAATTTACGACTCATTTAGAGTTGCTATACATCTGACGATCGATTTCGATAAATTTCATACTTTTTACAAAGCCCATATTTCACTCAACTTTTCCCCTGCTTTTCAGGTGTTTGCGATTTTGCGCGCAGGTGCGAATCTCAAAGGAATTAAAATCGCCCGTTATCTCAACACTCTCAGAAAAGCAAATTCTCCGATAGTTGCCGATCGCCCCGCGATCGAACTCAAGTCAAATCCAAGTTTGAAAACACCGGAAAAATTCCCCGATCGCGATCGCAATATTTGGGCGATCGTCCGCATTTTACCCAATGCTCAAAATTGTACGATCGCCCGTTTTTTCAACCGCCAAGATGCGGAAGATATAGCGATCGCAAATCATTTGTAAATTTCTTGCTCCCTCCCCTTTATAAGGGGAGGGCTGGGGTGGGGTTAAAGATTTATGATTCATTTGCGATCGCTATAGTTTGAGAGTATTATCTCGCTTTATTGCGGGCAGAGAGTTTGAAATAGTGTTCGATCGACCTTAATCAATAAATAGGTAGATTGCAATTTACCGTGGGGTAGGGGCGGATTTACGAGGCGATCTGTTTTAGGTAAGTAATGCGCCAGTTAACTGCACTTAGTCCCGGACACTCGCAACGATCGATCGGTCGAAAGCGATTGCTTCGCACGGCTCGTAATGACATAAAATCGTATTCCTTGCGTAAGTCCCGCGCACTCCTGCTTGCGCTTACCTCGCCATCTTGGCGGGACTTACCTCACGCACCCTCGATGGCAAATTGATCAAAAAGTCAAACAGTTTGTATATAATGATAACAGCGTGCATTAGAGAAACCATTATGGACGAGATCGAATATGCTAGACTCTATCGAGAACTGGCAGAAATTCTCAATGAATTTAATTTAGGGTGGGTAGCGAGAGAGGTAGCCGATACAGTAGAGATAGGTAAAATAATTCAAGAGCGATCGCTCAAGAGAAAAACACCTTTGTTAAAAATCGAAGAATATGCCGCCAAAGAACAACTTTTGATGTTAATTGATGCGGTGGAGCAAGCGACGGTCAATACTTCTGAAATGGAAGATGAAATTGCTTATTTCTTGAAAGTAGAATCAGAAACTTCTCCTCTCGGCACCAAAATTAATTTTGCCACCAACGACGCCGCATCCGCCAAAACGATCGAATTTACCTCAAATGTTACTGCCCCGCGCAACAAACAGGCGATCGCCCTGAAAAGATTGCTGGAAAAATTGCCACTGGAACCGAGCAACTACGCTACAAATGCAGAAATTAGAAGCAAATTAAGCAGTGCTGTCAATCCCGAATTTAGCGAAGCTAACGAACAAGCAAACATTTTTGATGTGTACTTATTTACCATCCTGTTGAAAGCAATTGCTAACGAAGGAGGAATTATTTATTATGACACTGTTGTAGATGAAGAAACACCGAAGTATTTAACTTTTAGAAAAAGTCCGGGAAAAATCCACGGCACAGCCCATCCTTACACTCATGCTGTAGTCGAATTTCCCGGCAAACCAACTCTCGAAGTTCACCTGGGAGTTAAAGTTCAAGGTCGGGCGGGCGTGCTGCACAATTGCAACCTGTTAATCCTGAACGAAAAAGAAGCAAATATGTGTCGGTTGCTGAAGCGAGAACCGCGACACTCACAGGTGATTTTAGCGATCAAATCCCAGCACGCTACTTCGGAACTCAAGTTAGAAATGGCGGGTTATTTTATCGGATTAGCATCCGACATTCGTTACGAAGGCGGCAGTTATTTTATTTCCAACAGTTACTCGGAACCCGTAGCCAAGCTGCTGACGATCGCCCGCAAAAAATGGGAACAAAATATCTTACCGAGGGCTACAAATGATGTCAACAGATTGATGTACTCGTTTCAAACTATTTTTAAAGACTTTAAGGCAAGGAATTAAAATCGCATCCGATCGATTACTGTAACAAATGTAGGGGCAAGCCCCCGCGATCGCCCCGCAGCCTGAAATGCCCATAAAATCATCTTTGGGGGGGTAGGCACGGGGGCACTACCCCTACAAAACCCTCGTTTTTCACTAGGATGAAACCGCCCTGCCTGCAGGGTAGTTCTGAAAAGAGCAAACGCATACGAGTTATAGGTTTGGAGGGTTCGATCGGCTCGATCGCGCGGCCGCCATGTAATACCAATTTTAAAAAAGAATGCAACAGTAGTCTTGTCCCTCCCCTTTATAAGGGGGGTTAGGGGGGTCAAAGATTGTTACACGATTTTAGAGAAATGGTATAAATCGAGTTCGAGCCTCTGCGAGGGCTTCGCTAACGCGCGATCGGCTATCTACTGTCCTGCAACGGCCTTTGACCACTAAAATAAGTTCAGCAAAAAATCTTTACAGATCGAAACTCATGCAGCTCAAATCCACAACCCGCCACATTCGGATCTACACCGCCATCCTCGAAAACGACGAACTCGTACCCAGCAACGATCGACTGACGATCGACATCGATCCAGACAGCGAG